>JAEUQD010000602.1 GCA_016789925.1 Bryobacterales bacterium
GGCCGCTGCCACCGCGCAGACAGCGGCCGAAGCGGCTCGGTTCCGGCAGGCAGGCGTCTGCGCCCGCTGCCATGTGGGCGCGGTGCTGGAGTGGTCCACTTCGAAGCACACGACAGCGGGAGTTGATTGCAAGGGTTGCCATGGCCCCTCTGAGGGGCACGTCGTGAATGAGCGCAACCAGGTCCGGCCCGACCGGATTCCCCATAACGCCGAGATTGCCGGCTTGTGCGCCACCTGTCACAACCAGGGCTGCCCGAAAACCAAGCGAAAAGACGATTGCCAGAGCTGCCATCACATTCACGCGCTGTTCAATCCGGCTGAGAACAAGCAACTCAACCCATCCCAAATGCCTGAGGAGCAGCGGGCGCGCGATTTCCAGCAGGCGATGGCGGACGGCGAGAAACTGGCCGGGCAAAGCAACTGGGCGGGCGCGCAGGCGCGATTCGAAACGGCGCTGAAGCTCTTTCCCAGCCACCCGCGCGCGGTCGCGAGAGTCGCTTATGTCCGGCGGCGGCTCGATCCACGGATGCCGGGGTTCGAGATTGTGGGGAGTGACTTTGACCCGGCGAGTGGTTTGCCGTTGAAGGTGCGCGTGGCCGGCATGCCCATCGAGATGGTGCTCATCCCAGCGGGAGACGCGGACTTGGGTGACGAGCGAACGGGCCCCGTTCACACTATTCCTCTGGATGCGTTCTATTTGGCGCGTACCGAACTGACGCAGCAGGCTTGGAGTGCGGTGATGCCCGAGAACCCAAGCATCCACCAAGGCGCCGATCTCCCCGTGAACAACGTCTCCTGGCAGGATGCCCAGAAATGGATAGGGCTGCTCAATGGCCGCGTTCAGGGAGCTGGGTTCCGGCTGCCTTCTGAGGCGGAATGGGAGTATGCGGCACGAACCGGCAATGCCGTCGGGCCGCTGGCCGAACGCGCGTGGTTCCGGAAAGAGGCGCCCGAAAGCGAAGGCTTCAAGGAACTGAACGCCTACGCGCCGCAATCGGTGGCGAAGCTGCGCGCAGACGCACGAGGCCTCTACGATTTGGCTGGGAACGTCTGGGAATGGTGCTCGAGTCTGTTTCGGCCGTACCCGTACGATCCGCGCGATGGCCGCGAATCGAGCGTCGCGGAAGGCTTGCGGGTAGTGCGCGGCGGCGGATATGCCGATTCTCCCCAGTTCCTGGCGCCCACGCTGCGCCATGGCGAACGGCCCGGCCGGCGGCTGCCGTTTAACGGGTTCAGGCTGGCGCGTTCGGTCCCCGGGAAGTAAGCACGGCGCTGCGTTCGGTACGAACCCAGGTCGATTTCTGGCGCCGGCGAAGGCCCCGGATCACGCCCAGCAAAGCGGCCAGATTCACCATCGAGAAGTAGTAGGGAACGCGAACAATCTTACTTTCCAACTGCTGGAACCGCCATCCCGCCAAGGCGAGCACGTAGAAGAGCAGTTGGGCCGCAAAGAGGACCCGGCCAACGGTGCTATAGAAGCTGAGTGCCGCCGCGGAGACGAGGGCGAGCAGCAGAAAGACTGGAGCAAACCAGCGAAGCAGTTTGTGCGATACGTAGGCGAGCAGAAACCGGCCCTGATGCCAGCGGGGCAAGCCCTCCCGCTCGACCAGCGATTGGACCGCATAGGCAATAACGCGAATCTTGCGCCGGAACTCCATGTCGTCGGTGGGTGTAGGGTCCTCTTCCGCCACGGCCTCCGGGTCAAAGATAATTCGATAACCCTGCCGGCCCACGGTCATGCCCGTCACAAAATCGTCCGAAACCAGGCTATTGGCAGTATGGCGCCAGAGGTCGCGGCGCACTGCGTACATGCCGCCATCAATCGCGACAGTCGACCAGAGGGCGGACTCCAACTCCTGGAGTTTGCGCTCATAGCGGTAGTAGAGTCCTTCGCCTTCGCCGAACCTCTGCTTGGACTTCAGCAGCCGAACATCGCCGGTAACCGCACCGATAGCAGGGTTGCTAAAGTGGCGGACAAGTTTCCGCACGGAGTCGGGATAGTAGTAGGTGTTGGCGTCGGACATCACCGTAACGTCACGCTTGCAAAGCGGATAAATCTCTCCGATCGCGGCGAGTTTGCCGCGGCGTTCGGGGAGAATCTTCACGCGAATCCGGCTGGACTCATAACGGCGCAGAATGTCGTTGGTGCCGTCTGTCGAATCGGACACAAAAAAGAACTCCAGCTTGCCCGCTGGGTAGTCGATGGCGAGGCAATTCCGGACCTTCTCTTCAATCACCATCTCTTCGTTGTAGGCGGCGACAACGAAGGAAACCGACGGAAGTTCCTCATCGCTGAGATCGCGGGGCGCCCGGTACCGGCGGCCCGCCGTAAGCACCAGCAGCAGCAGCGGATAGCCCACGTAAACAAAGACCACAATACCGAGGCTGAGACCAAGCAGGGTGGCCAGAAAAGAAGAAATCATTAATGTAGCCCGCGATTAAAGGCGGTCTCTCCGAATCATTATCTCCAATCCGCGGCCGGACTGACCTGCGCTAAGATACGCTTGGCTTGTCGAATCGCAAACTGCTCCTTGTTTCCTACCTTTATCCGCCGGCGGGCGGAATCACCGTTCAGCGGGCCTTGAGCTTTTCCAGGTATCTGCCGGAACGGGGCTTTGACGTTCATGTCTTGCAGGCGCCCAACGCGCCGACACCGGTGACGGACCGGTCGTTGCTCAAACGGGTTCCCGCAACCGTGATGGTGCACGGTGCGTTCACGCCTGAGCCGCCGTTCAAATTGCGCCATTTCGTCTGGGGATTGCTCTCCTCCAGGAAGAAACAGCCGCAAGGCGAGTCCGTTGCGGCAACCGGGGGAGGAGGGGGGTGGCAGAGGTGGGCCAAGGACGCCATCCGGCGGATGATTTGTCCGGAACCGGAGATTCTCTGGGTTCCCTTCGCGGTGCGGGCGGCGCGGCGGATCGTCAAACGGCACGGGATCGACGTCGTCATGGTGACGGCGCCGCCGTTTTCGGCTTTTCTGGTGGGGACTCGGCTGAAGAGAGAGTTCCCGCATTTGAAGTTCGTGGCGGATTTCCGGGACGAGTGGCTGGATTTTTACTTGAACGAGTCGGACTTTCAGAGCGGGGAGATCGTGCGGCGGCGAGCTACTGAGATCGAGCGCGATACCGTAGAATCCGCGGATCTGGTTCTGGCGGTGACCCACTCTTCATTGTCGGTAATCCGGCGGCGCTACCCGGAATTGCCGGATGAGCGCTTTGTCTGCGTGCACAACGGGTTTGACCCGGCGCAATTTGCCAATTTCCGGGCCCGTCCACATGACACCCACAAGGTGGTGGTAACACATGTTGGGACGGCCACCAATGCTTCTTCCTCGCGTTACTACTTGGAAGCCCTCGAGCAGTTGCCAGCGGAGTTGCGCGAAAAGATTGAGACGCGGTTCGTGGGCCGGATCGCGGACCGCGAGCAAATCTATTTCGCCAACCGCAAAGCGGATTTGAAGCTGCTCGGATTCCAGCCCCAGGATGTAGCTACCCGCCACATGGAAGAGACAGACTATCTTCTGGTTACGATGACCGACCGGCAGAGCCTTCCGGGCAAGCTGTTTGAGTACATGGCGACGGGCAAGCCGATTCTGGCTCTATCGCCTGCCGATGGCGAAGTGGCGCGAATCATGCGTGAGACGCGGGCCGGCATCTGCGTGGACCCCTTCGACAGGAACGCGATTCAAGAGGCACTCCGGCAGATCTGCACCGTCCCCGTGGCCGACGTGGCGGCGAGGATAGACCGCGAAAAAGTCGCCGGCTTCGAACGTCCGCGGCAATCAGACCTGCTGGCGGCGCTGATTCAAAACCAGTGGCAGGCCGAAATCAGGCCGCACGCCTAGTAGACGTAGCCGCGCCAGCTATTGCCGTTCTGATCCCGGAGGACAATCCCAAAATGATCGGAAATGCCTGAGATGGTACGGCCCTTCGAGTCGCGGAATCGATAGCGCACGGTGTCATCATCCTGAAGTTCCGCTGAGCCTTGCCACACCGTGCCGAATTCATCTTTCAACCGGATGAAGTCGGCCGACCCGAAGCCAGACACGTGGCGGTGCTGGAAATTCTCGAAGTGAAAGTAGCCGTTGGGGCCGGAACCTCGCTGTCGGCGGCGGCGGTAGATCATAACTCCTCTTCAGGGATTATCGGACAGCCGGCCGGACAGTGCTGTTGGGGAAACCCCTTGAGTCTGGACCTGGAAAGCCTTACGGCCCCTCAAACCACGCGCGGCCGAAGTACGGCCACACCGATCTTACCGAGTTCCCGGACTAAGCGCTCGAACGTCTCTTCGTCCTTGTAGCGACCCACGACCGCTCCGCCCGACCCTGCAAAATTGGCCGAGGCGCCGCACTGGCGAGCAACGCTGATCATCTCGAGGTTACCGGAACCGATTTGGTAAATTTGGGCACGGAGGTCGAAGTTAGCATCGATCAGGCGGTCCAGCATATCGAAATCGCCGGAAAGAAGCGCCGTGCGCCCCTGTTCGGCGAAGGAAGCCCAGGTCTGCATGGCGTTCACCACTTTGGGATCGCCGGCGCGCCAGCGTTCGCGAATGTTGTTGTGAAATACCTCTGTTCCTTCGCTCAACGAAGTGCGGTAGGCGAGGTAGATGTTAGGGAGGAGGGCGGGATCGAGGCGCTCATAATTCCCGTAACCCTGTCTCTCCATAATGTCTTTGGAAAAATCCATGAACACAACGCCCTCGTAGGCCTGGATGACGCGGTCCTGGAGGCCGGCGCCGACGCCAAGCTCCCTGGTTTCGGTTTCTAAGACGAGATTGGCCAGGACTGGGAGCGGGATATCGAGCTTGAAGTACTGGCAGAGGGCGCGCATGGCTGCCGTGATGATTGCGCTGGAACCGCCGAGGCCGAGGCGGAGGGGGACCGTGGTTTCGTATTCAAGCGTAAAATTCCGGTCTTCTAACTCAATGCCCTGCTGGCGGCAGTAGTCCATCAGGCGGACGAGGAGGGCTTGAATAATCCGGATGCCGCCGTAATAACCGCGCCAACGCGTGGTCTGATAGAGATCGGCGAGACTGTCGAAAACCGGCAGGTCCGCCTTGGAGAGTTTGATTTCGAGACGGGCACTCGGGTAGAGTATGACACGGGCACGGAAGTTCTTGACCAGCAGTGAAATGGTCTTGCCAAAGTACCCATCGCTAGGGTTGCCAAGCAGGCCCGCGCGGGCATAAGCAAAGGTCTCGATCATCACTCTATTCTATGCGTGCAGTCATTCAGCGGGTTCTTCGCGCCACAGTGCGGGTGGATAGCGACGTTGTCGGGTCCATCGGGCGAGGCCTTGCCGTGCTCTTGGGTGTCCGAAAAGAGGACACCCGCCAAGACGCGGATTATCTCGTGGAGAAGGTGATCAACCTCCGAGTATTTCCAGACCCAGAAGATAAGATGAATTGCAGCATCGTCGACATAGCTGGTAGTCTGCTCGTGATTTCACAGTTTACGGTGTACGGATCGACAGCACGGGGACGCCGTCCTTCATTCGACCGCGCCGCCGGGGCGGAACAAGCTCGGGCACTCTACGAGTACTTTATCGAATCGGCGCGGACGCGAGGAATCCATGTCGAGAGCGGCGTGTTCCAGGCGAGCATGGAAGTGGAATTAGTCAATTATGGCCCCGTGACGATCCTCTGCGACTCGGAAAAGATGCTCTGAGAGGCGCGAGAAGGGAACCTGAACGTCTGTTTTTGCAATCGGGTTATTGCGAGTTGAGATTCTGTCAGATACTATCTAAGTGAAGTAGTCCATCTGTTTGAGGTCACATGCCAAAGTTAAATCTGGAAGATGCAAGCTTGCTCACAGCGGCGCTGGAAGGTCTGGAATTGCAGCGTACCCGGCTGGAGGAGCAAATTCAAAAGGTCCGCTCGATGCTGCGCAAAGGTGGAACGGTCAAAGCGGCCGCGGAAACCAGCGCCGCTCCGGCGGCGCCTAAAGCAGGCGGGCCGCGCAAGCGGCGGAAGCTGAGCGCGGAAGGCCGTGCTCGGATTGCGGAAGCTCAACGCAAGCGCTGGGCTGCCAGCCGCAAGAAAGGCAAGGGAGCGGGAAACACCGCTGAAGCCTGAGTAGTTGCTAGTGAAAGCGCTTGCCGGCGAGGAACGATGGGTTCTTCGCCGGCAAGCCGCCGATTTGTGTGATGCCTGATTGGATAGTTACCATCCATACCCTGCCTTAGCTGTTCCTGTCCCTCTCCCTCGTGACATCATGTTTAGTATGCGTCCCATCGCCGGGCTGCTTGCCTATTCACTTTCCCTCATGCTGGCGCCCCCACAACCCAACCCTCCCAAGACCGACAAAGCGCCCGTCCGGGAGAGTCTGCACGGCGTCACTTTGACCGACGAGTACCGTTGGCTGGAAGACCAGCAGAGCCCGTCCACTCGAAAATGGATTGAGGCGCAACACGGGCACACGCGAAAGGTGTTGGACGGCATTGCCGGCCGAAACGCACTTCGAACCCGTCTGGAAGAACTGATCCGGATCGAACGCGTCAGTCCACCGGCGGCCCGCCAAGGCAGGTATTTTCTGCTGAAGCGCGGAGCGCGGGAAGAACAATTCGCGATTTTCATGCGGCAGGGCCTCCACAGTGCGGATCAACTTCTCGTCGACCCTAAGTCACTCAGCAAGGACCATACATCGTCGGTCACGATCGATGGGATTTCGAAGGACGGTTCGCTGCTGGCCTACGGGATTCAGCAGGGGGGTAAAGACGAGCGAACCGTAAAAGTGCTGCAGGTAAGCACCCGCGAACATCTCCGGGACGAACTATCGGAAGGCAAATGGTCCGATATCTCGTTCACTCCCGACAAGAAGCGCTTTTTCTACAGCACCTATGGAGGCAAGGACCCGAGAGTCAAGGAGCACATCCTGGGGACACCGGTTTCGACCGATCGCGAGATCTTCGGGCGGGGCTACGGCGAAAGCCACATTCCCGTGTGCGAGGTATCGCACGATGGACGGTTTCTCCTCATCACGGTGTATGTGGGGTCCTCAGGCGATGTCACCGAGCTGTGGGTGAAAGATCTGGAGCGCGACACGCCGCCGACACCAATCAATAAGGGTGTCCAGGCGGCATTTCTCGGCGAGATTTACCAGGGCAGGCTATACGTTTCGACAAACTGGAAGGCGCCCAACTGGCGAGTGCTGACTATGAACCTGGCGGAAGGGCCAGAGGCGAAATGGACCGAAGTAGTGGGTGAATCCAGTGCCGTGCTGGATTCGGTGCGGGTGGCTGGCGGGCGGTTGGTATTGCACTACCTGGAAAATGTCCAGTCGCGGCTGAGCGTTTACTCCCTCGATGGTAGGCGGGAACGGGACGTCGCGCTGCCAGCAGCCGGGGTAGTAAAAGGAATGGTGACCGATCCGACTTCCTCGGAATCGTTCTTCCTGTTCATGTCGATGCACATCCCGCAACAGATCTACCGTCTGGACGCGGCCACGGGAGCCACATCGCTCTGGTACCGATTGAACGTACCGATTGAGACCGGAGACTTTGTCGTGAAGCAGGTGTGGTATCGCTCCAAGGACGGAACACGAGTTCCGATGTTTCTGCTGCATCGGAAGGGCCTGGTGCAGGACGGCAACAACCCGGTCTTGGTCACCGGCTACGGTGGATTTAACGTCTCGCTCACGCCGGACTTCTCGGCGACCGCCGTGGCCTGGGCCGAGCGCGGCGGCGTCTACGCGATTGCCAACTTACGGGGTGGAGGCGAGTTTGGCGAGGCTTGGCACAAGGCAGGGATGCTGGCCAACAAACAGAACGTCTTCGACGATTTCCACGCGGCCCTGGAGTTCCTGATAGCGGAGAAATACACACGCCCGGGAAGGCTGGCCGTACACGGCACTTCCAACGGTGGATTGCTCGTGGGTGCGTTGCTCACCCAGCGGCCGGAACTGGTACAGGCTGTCTATTGCGGATTCCCATTGTTGGACATGGTGCGCTATCACCAATTCCTGGTCGCCAAGTTCTGGGTCCCGGAATACGGCTCGAGCGACGACGCCCAGCAGTTCAGCTATCTGCTCAAGTACTCGCCCTATCATCACGTCAAAGCCGGCACAAATTATCCGGCCGTGATGATCAAGAGCGGCGACTTCGACACACGGGTCGATCCACTGCATGCACGCAAGATGGCGGCCCGGCTTCAGGCGGCGAGCGGCGGCAACCGGCCAATTCTGCTGCATTATGACGTGAAGGCCGGGCATGCAGGGGGATTGTCAGCGACGCAGTCTATCGACACAACTGTTGATATGCTGAGCTTCCTGTTCTGGCAACTGGGCGTCAGCCTGCGCTGATGTTCTCGTCGAGACTGTCTTGGAGCGCCACGCCGAACGCAGTGTCGCGCCTTCTCGAGGCCAAGCGCGCCGCCGGCCAGAGCATTCTTGACCTCACCGAATCGAACCCGGTGAAAGCGGGAATTGCGCTCACAGACGAAGAGATATTGACGCCGCTCAGCGACGCGGGATCGCTCCGTTATGAACCGGCGCCATATGGATTGGAGGCCACTCGGCACGCCGTGGCGGAGCATTTGGGTGGACCGCCGGAACGCCTGGTTCTGACAGCCTCCACCAGCGAAGCGTATTCCTACTTGTTCAAGCTGCTGGCAGACGCCGGGGAGACTATCCTGGTTCCTCAACCGTCTTATCCGCTCTTTGAGTATCTGGCGCATCTGGAGTGTTTGAACATCCAGCCCTATCCGCTGCGCTACCACGAGGGCTGGTGGTTGGATACACGGGAACTGGCCCGCCGGATCACCCGGCAAAGCCGGGCGGTCGTGGTCGTGAACCCGAACAACCCGACCGGCTCTTACGTCAAGCAGGAGGAACTGGAACGGCTTGCACGCCTCTGCGCTGCGCATCAACTGGCCCTGATTTCCGACGAGGTCTTCTTTCCCTATGTACTGGCGCCCGGGCTGTCGCCAGTATCCACCTCGCAGGTTCAGGCCTGTCTCACCTTCACCCTTGGCGGCTTGTCGAAATTGCTGGGATTACCCCAGATGAAGCTGGGCTGGATCCAGGTTTCCGGTCCGGAATTATTGGTCCAGCCGGCGCTTGCCAGGCTGGAGTTGATTGCCGACTCGTACCTGTCATTGAGTGCACCCGTGCAGCACGCTGCCGTTTCGTGGATCAGGAGGCAGCCCGCGTTTCGCCGGTCGCTGATGGACAGGCTTACCCAAAATTTGTTGCTACTGAAACAGTTTGCCGAACCGCTGCTTCTGGAAGGCGGCTGGTATGCCACCATCCGGCTGCGAGGCGACAGAAGCGAAGAAGACTGGACCACTTACCTGCTGGAGCGCCACAACGTACTCGTCCAGCCGGGTTATTTCTATGATTTTGCGGAAGAGGCTTTTGCCATCGTCAGCCTGCTGACTCCGCCGCCCCAACTGGCGGAAGGACTGGCTCGGCTAAGCCAGGGCGATGGTGCTTCCGCCTTCGCCCGCAGCCGCTAGGCAGGCCGGACCGAGAACGTTCAACCGCGGCTCAGAACGCCCGCATGGACAAGGACTGCGGTCGAGCCGCCCGCGCAAGCCGGTCGCCAGACGTAGCGCCGGGTAGCGTAGATTGCCGATACTGGTGACCAGAAGTTCATCGCGGCTATCCGTGCGTTGCTCCCAAATGGCAGCGGTGCTCTCGATATGCATACCGTCGTGGCAATCGGATTCGGCCGCCAGCAATTCCCCCTGGAAGCCGCGGAATTGCTCGAACACCGGCACTTGGAACATGCGCCAGAACAAGTCACGGTCGGCCGGAGTCAGGTGAGGGCGGCTGATTCCCGTCCAGGCGAGCACACCGTAGCGTAGGGTGGGCAACTGGAGCGTCCCCGCCGCCATGGCGGCCGCTACACGGCGCAGCACCGCTACTGGGGCGGCCAGTGCTTCGGGTTTGGATTCCACAAGAGCCTGGCAGGACACCTGCAAAATGAGGCGAATCCGGCCCTCGATACAAAACCAGGGCGTCAGGGCGGCCACAACAACCTGGCCATGCCAGGGAGCGTGAAGCGGCGCGCGCCGCGAATCGTTCGCCTTGGCACTTCTAAACCTCTGGACCTGATCGTAGTATTCGGCCAGTTCAATTGGAGGTATGCTGCTAAACGTGGATGGGTCCTTCGCGCGCCGAAGTATCTTTTCTCCCTCTTTCCCGGAGTAGAATTCTGAGGTTGCGGCGGCGGCCAGCAACGCGCCCCAACGCTCTTCCTTCTCATCGGGCCCCTCCCGCTCGCGCGGGCGGAGTAAGGGAACCTTGCTGAACAGCGTCCGCATCTGGGCCTGTATTAATCGTGCTGTGGGCGGGGCGAAGTTCTCATGGGTTGTCAGGATAAACACCGCCTCAACCCTCAGCAACCGCGCCGGTTACCGCGTTTGCAGACCCTCGCAAACTACTGCAAAAAGACGATCCCGTAACCGAGCCGCGACGGCGACGGAGCGGTTTTTGCATTGATCGGGATCAGGACCGGGGAATCCACAACCACTCAGCCCAATACCGAGTTGCCATATGGATAGCGAAAAACGCATGTGACGTTGACGTTGGTCATTACCGATATTTCATTGAGAACCCATTGACAATTCCTGGGGGGGCACACTTCGGATAAATTAGACTTAAAGATCTCAAATTATGCAAATGCATGTGCTCTCTCTTGGCGTAAGTCGCCGAATAACTCCAGCGCACTAATCAGGTGCGTGCCGTCGAAGGGAAGTTTCCGCGCCGCCATTTCAAACAGCACGATCCCCAGCGAATAGATGTCGGAGGCCGCCGTAACTGCCTCGCCAGTCAGTTGTTCCGGCGACATGTAGCCCACCGTGCCCGGAGTCCTCCCTCCCGCTTGATCCGGCCGCCAGCGTCTCTACCTCCAGCAACTCCATCGTTAAGTAGTGAAGTCCATTCTTCACGCCCACTTCAAACACCCGGCACACATTGGGATGCGTCACCTTGCGAGCCGTCAAAATCTCTTTCTGGAATCGCTGGATCATCACCCGGTTCTGTGCTAATTCCGGCCGAAATGTCTTCAGTGCGACTGTTTCCCCCAGTAACTGGTCGCGT
>JAEUQD010000610.1 GCA_016789925.1 Bryobacterales bacterium
TCGGCGCGCGGGTTCGGGTATGCGACGGAACTTCATGTCATGAACTTCCTGGACTGCGTTCGCACCCGCAAGGCCCCTACCGCGCCAATGCGGTTGGGGTTCCAGGCGTGTCTCATCACCATGCTGGCCAACATTTCGCGCAAGACGGGCCGCCGGGTGCGCTGGGACGACGCTGCCGGCAAGGTGGTGGTGTAACGTGGTGACCCGGCGTGATGTTCTTGCACTAGGCGGCGTGACAGCGGGTTGGGCGAACAGCGGAGAACGGCCCAACGTGCTTTGGCTTACCTGCGAGGATACGGGTCCGCAGTTGGGCTGCTACGGGGACCGCTATGCGGTGACGCCCCAGTTGGACACACTGGCGAGGCGGGCGCTGCGGTATGAGAACGCATGGTCGAACGCACCGGTGTGTGCACCGGCGCGGACGACAATTATTTCCGGCATGTATCCGCCTTCGACCGGCAGCGAGCACATGCGGTCGATGACAAGGCTACCGGCGAACTTCCGGATGTTCCCATCTTATCTACGTGAGGCCGGTTATTACTGCACGAACAACGTGAAGGAAGACTATAACCTCGCGCATACCGGACAGGTCTGGGATGAATCGTCGAAGGATGCGCACTACAAGAACCGGAAGTCAGGGCAGCCATTCTTCGCGGTTTTCAACAATACGATCACGCACGAGTCGCAGATTAGGAAACGGCCACACACGCTGCGTCACGATCCGCGCGAAGTACGGTTGCCGGCATATCATCCCGACACGCCGGAGGTGCGCCGCGATTGGGCGCAGTACTACGACAACATCACGACGATGGATGAGTGGGTTGGCGAGCAGTTACGTGAGCTAGACACGGCGGGGCTTACCCGGGACACGATTATTTTCTTCTTTGGGGATCATGGCTCCGGGATGCCGAGATCGAAGCGATGGCCCTACAACTCGGGGTTGCACGTACCGCTTCTGGTGCATATCCCCGAGAAGTTCAGGAATCTCGGGCCCAAGGATTACCGGGCAGGAGGCAGCAGCCGGCGCCTGGTTTCGTTTGTAGACCTGGCTCCAACGGTGTTGTCGCTGGCGGGGATCAAGAGGCCGGACTACTACCAGGGGCACGCATTCCTGGGGTCGCATACAGATGCGGAGCAGCGGTATATCTATGGGTTCCGGGGGCGGATGGACGAGCGTTACGACATGGTGAGGTCAGTGCGGAACCAGCGGTACGTGTACGTGCGGAATTACATGCCGCACCGGATCTACGGGCAGCACGTATCGTACATGTTCGAGACGCCAACCACACAGGTGTGGGCAAGGCTGCATCGCGAAGGCAAGTTGAACGCCGCGCAGGATGCGTTCTGGAAGGAAAAGGCGCCGGAGGAGTTATACGACTTACAGGCCGATCCAGACGAGACACGTAACCTGGCGGGGGAGGATGGGCATCGCCGCACACTGGAGGAGATGCGCAAGGCGCAGCGGAGCCTGGCGACGGAGATCCGCGACGTGGGGTTCTTGCCGGAAGGAGAGATCCACGCTCGGAGCAAAGGCAAAACGCCCTATGAGATGGGTCATGACCAGGTGCTGTATCCGTTTGGGCGGATTTCCGCGATGGCTGAATATGCGGCATCGGAACAGAGCGATTCGGGACCTTTGAAGACAGGCCTGGCGGACAAGGATCCGGCAGTTCGATATTGGGCAGCGATTGGATTTCTGAAGCGCAAAGAGGTGGAACCGTTGCGGGCAGCGCTGAGCGATGCGTCGCCCTACGTAAAAGTTGTCGCGGGCGAATGTTTGGGCCGGTTTGGGAGCACGGAAGACCGGAAGCAGGCGGCCAATGTGCTGTTGGAATTAGCGGCGGTCGACAAGCATGGAATGTTTGTGTCCCTGGTGGCTCTGAACGCACTGGAGACGTTTTCGCTCGACGAGTCCGCGCGAGGCGCGCTGCGGACACTCGCCAACGATGATCCAAGCGTGGCCGAGCGGTTTCGCGGGTATATACCCCGAATGTTGGCGAGGTTCAGGAATGTACAATAGCCAGTAATGTCCAATTATTCCGAAGTTGCCGCGATTCTGACGGATTCATTGCTGCTGAACCAGGCTCCGGTGGCTGTGTCCCTGGCGGATTCCCTCCCGGAGGGCGTCCCTTTGTTCGACGGGCGGGTGGCGGCGGGTTGCCAGTTCTGGCAACTGGCGTCGACGCAGACCTTTGCGACGACGGCCGTGGATCATGCGCGGTGCGCGATCGGCATTTACACGCACAACCTGGAACATGTGGCAGGAGTGGATCAGGATCTTGGGGACGCGCTGAAGGTGTTCGCGGACCTGGGATATGTGCGAAACGAGGATCTGGCGGCGATTCCGGTCTTGCCGGTACAGCCGAAGTATGTGGTTTACGGGCCGCTGTCGGAGACGACGCTGAAGCCGGACGTCGTGCTGTTGTTCGTAAAGGCGGATCAGACATTGATCCTGTCGGAGGCGACGCAGCAGGTGGAGGGCAGTTGGGCTCCGGCGCTGGGTCGTCCAGCCTGCGCGATTGTTCCGCAAGCGAAGAATAGCGGGCGCACGGCATTGTCGTTGGGATGCTGCGGGGCGCGGGCGTATGTGGATTCGCTGACACCGGATGTGGCACTGTATGCTTTGCCCGGGGCGAATGTCGAAGCGTATTCGGAGCGGATCGCCGCACTGGGGAAGGCGAACGCAATTTTGACCCAGTTCCACACGCTGCGGCGGCAAGATGTGGAAGCGGGCGGATCGCCCACCGTGCAGGAATCGCTGGCAAGATTGCAGGGTTAGTAAGTCCGGAAAGGGGTCTCGGGCATTGGCAACAGGCAATTGGAATAAGCGGTTAGTGTTGGCGTTCCTGCTGGCCGGACCCGCCGGCGCGGCCGGTATGGATGGCCAGCCGCTGGAGACTCTGAAGAAGTATTGCTTCCAGTGCCATGCAAAAGCGGCGATGGGAGGAGTGAACCTGGAGCATCTCAGCGGGAATGCAACGATGGGCGAGCAGTTCCAGCTATGGGGAAAAGTGGTCACCGTGCTGGAACAAAAGCGGATGCCCCCGGCGGAAATGCCGCAGCCGGATGAAGCGGCGCGGCAGGAGACGGCGCGCTGGGTTCGCGCGCGGCTCGGAGAGTATGCCCGGCAGCATGAAGGCGACCCGGGACGGGTTACGGTACGGCGGTTGACCAGCGGCGAGTACGCCTACAC
>JAEUQD010000627.1 GCA_016789925.1 Bryobacterales bacterium
CAGCAGGTCGACCTTGATCAGGCCGAGGTCGGCGCAATCTTCCTTATCCCACTGCACGACGACGCGGCCGGGCATGGAGGCCGGTTCGAGCGGAACCACGCGATCCAACTGCCCCTGGCAAATCACCATGCCGCCGGAGTGCTGGCCGAGGTGGCGTGGTAAATCCTGCGCGGCCTCATAGAGACGAAGAAAGTGGCGGTAGCGCGGGTCGGCGAGGTCGAAACCGGCTTTGCGGAAGCGCTCCTGCGGTGAGTCGCCCGCCTCTTTCCACCCCCACGATGGGGCTACCGCGGAGAGTCTGGCGCAAGTCTCCTCGTCAAAGCCCAGTACTTTCCCCATTTCCCGGGCGGCGGAACGGCCGCGATAGGTGATGACGTTGGCGGTCATGGCCGCGCCCAAAGGCCCGTATCGGTTGTAGACGTATTGAATGGCGCGCTCGCGCTGGTTGCCGGATGGCAGGTCGATATCGATATCCGGCCATTCGCCGCGTTCTTCCGACAGGAAGCGCTCAAACAGCAGTTCCATGCCGACCGGATCGACAGCCGTGATGCCCAGCGAATAACAGACGGCCGAGTTGGCGGCGGACCCTCGTCCCTGGGCAAGAATCTTTTCGCGCCGGCAGAACTCGACAATGTCCCAAACAATGAGGAAGTAGCCGGATAATTCCAGCTTCTCGATCAGAGCCAGTTCGCGTTCAATCTGCCGCTGTGCTTTGTCGTGATAGGGAACGTAGCGGCGGCGCGCCCCTTGGTCAGTCACCGTGCGCAGGTACTCGGCCATGTCGCGCGGCGAGGGCGGAAAGGCGACGCCGGGCACGGGATAGCGCGGGAATTCGTACCCCAAATCCTGCAAACTGAAACCGAGGCGGTGCGAGATTTCGACGGTATTGCGCAGCGCTTCCGGATAGCCGGCAAACAGCGCGGCCATCTCCTCGGCCGGCTTCACATAGCGTTCGGAGTTGCGGTGCAGCAGACGGCCGGCGCCGTCGAGCGTGGTGTGGTGGCGGATGCAAGTGAGCGCGTCGGTAATGGCCCGCTCTGCGGGAGTGGCGTAAGCGACCCCATTGGTAGCGACCAGGGGGATCCGGTGGTGGCGCGCAAATTCAATCGTGGCGAGGTTGCGCGCTTCCTGGTCCGGATCGTAATGCCGCTGCAACTCCGCGTAGGTGTTCGCCGCGCCGTAGATGGAGACAAAGGATGGGTCCAGGCAAATGAGCCCGGCGCGGAACTCGCGCAACTCATCGAGCGTTGCCGCGGGTTTGAGTTTCGGGTCGTTCTTGGGAACGCGGAGTTTGATGCGTGTGAGCAACTGGCAGAGATTCTGATAGCCTTCACGCGATTCGCACAACAGCGGCACGCGATGCCCGTTCACGCAGGTGACCTCAGCGCCGATGTGTGCCCGGATACCCGCCTTTTGGGCGGCCATGTGAAAGCGCGGCGCGCCATAGAGACCGTCGCGGTCGAGGAGAGCCATCGCCGGCAGGTTCCGATTGGCCGCGGCGAGAATCAGGTCTTCAGGGTTGGAGCCGCCTTCGAGGAAGGAGAAGGAGGAACGGGCGCGGAGTTCGACGAAAGGCAGGCGTCCCATTTCGCCTTTTATTCTTCCACGGACGGTTGCATCGTGTATCCCACCCACAGGGAGCCAGAAGAATCCCGGGGACTGAGCCACGCGCGTCAGCAAGTGGTCTTGTGGGCCAAGCTTCAGCTTGCCGAGGGCTTCAGCCTGAGCATTAAACCCGGAAACTTCCAGCGCTCAGCTTTCAGCCGACGTTGATGCGGAGCGTTTGATCAGAAGGCCGTGGCCTCACGGTTTGTCCTTCACCCGCTTGGCTGCCGGGCGGACTTCCGGCAGTGCGGTGGCGGCCGCCGCCACCGCACTCCGCTTCGGAGCTCGCGATCTCGGTTCCAGATTCAGATCCTGCAGCTTTCGCCCCAGCACATCATCCACCGCGATCGACGCGAGATCGTTCTCCAACCGGAGCGCCTGCAGCACCCGGGCATAGATCCCAGGGCAACGGCCGGATCGCCGCGCTCCACTCGATACAACGTCTTGCGCGTGATCCCCGCCCGCACGGCCACCGTCTCCAGCGTATACGCACGCCGCAGCCGGACCTTTTAGATGTTGTCCCCAGGAAAGGTGCATTGTGGCGGTCCATGCCCGACCCACTTCGCCCTCGTTTTGCGGTCAATTTCACACACCATCCCGGTCTTGCCCGACCTACTGAGGAGTAACGCCGAGCCGGCCCCGGGTGAGATTGCCGCCGAACTGCTGAGACCAGGAGTTGGCCTGGACGTCATACCACCAGATGCCGCCCGTGAGGTCACGGCCGACAATATACGGCCGGCCGTCGAGAACGGTGACATTGGCAAAGTCCATTTGCTTGGTCAGTTGGACCCAGCCCTGCCAGTTTTCACCTTCGCCTTCCAGAAATATGTTGTACAGAATATCGTTGCTGGCGGTTCGTGCCACAACGTAGATCTTGCCATTGCTGGCGGCGGCGCGGATGTCAACCGAGTTGATGGGCTGGGCGTAACGGAACGTGCCCCAGGCTTGGACTTCGGGCTGGAAGCGCCGGACAATGACCCGATCGCCCGAGGTGTTGCGGATAAACAGGTAGGCGGCGTTATCCCGGCCGGCCACCAGGACAGGATCACCCGCGAGCGGGGCGCCCAGAGCGTTCCAGTTATCCCAGGTCCCGGCGTTGGGCCATTGTGAGGCATTCGCATAACGGAAACTGCGGAAATCGACGGCGCCCCATATGTTTCTGCCGGCAAAGTAGGTGGTGCCGTCCGAAGCCACGGCGGCTACCGGATCACCCTCAAACGTTCCGCCTACCAGCGTCCAGCCGGAGAACACAAGGGACGATCCGGATTGGGACAGAGAGGTAACCCAATAGCCATAATAGGTGTCCCGTGCGACCACAAAAGCAGTTCCAAACGGAGTGGCTGCCACGGCAGGCACCCCGCGGAACAACCCGCCGCCGGACGACCAACCCAACCACGACGGCGCCGCACCCTCGAGCGACGAACTATCGAACCTGTTGGCATACACGTTCAGGTAGTCATCCGTGCCGATTAAGTAGGTCTGCCCCATGTTGCCTTGGCTTACGTTAGGCGAATTCGGCAAGATTCCCCCAGCGCTGCGCCCCGCCGTTTCGCCCCGGCGGGCGGCCCAATGCGCATTCCAGGGATCGCGGAAGATGATATTGGGCGTGACCCGCTTGGTCTCCCAGGTATTCAGCGAGCGCCAGGGAGATGGTGCACCGCTGTGATCAAACACCTTTGCATGCACCCACCGCGATGGTGCACCTTCGCGGAGCAGGGATTGCTTGAGCAACATATGAAGCATCAAGTACGAATTCACATCATCGGTTGCCACCAGCACTGACCGCGACAGGTCGACACTGCAGTAGCTGTTCTCCAGCGTAGTCGCAGATCCCAGTTCTCCCATGCCGATAAAGTTATTGCCCGTGTCGTCGGCAAGAGCCAGCACACCGGTTTCACGATAGAGCGTCGTGTAGCACTTTTCCCCAAACGTGTTCCCGCCGCCACCGGTACATTGCGGATTCAGGTTGGTCTGATCAAAGATAACGGCACCGCAAAAGCCAACCGCCTGCTGCGAATACAGCAGATCCGCCAGCCCCTCCTGGTTGGTGTATTTGAACTTAATGAAGTTCGCATTGCCACTGATATTGGACTGCTGGCCGGTTGGGTAAAACGAGAAACCGCTCTCGACTTGCGCGGGGATATTCGTGCTGGAGATAAAGAGACGAGCCGTGGACGTACCGCCAGCCGACGTCGCTGTAATGAGGACTTCGGTCATGACACCCACGCTGGGCGCTAGGTAAGTAAAAGTAGCTGTATTGGAAGCACCTTGCGGAGGTATACTGCTGCCGCTCACGGCCACGGCTGTCCAAGTAGCCGGCTGATTGACGGAAAAGGTCTGGGACTGAAAGGCCCGAAGGCCCGCAATCGACGGTCGGATCTGGTACGGAATGACGAACGTCGCCGTCTCAGTGATCGGGCCGCTCATCGTTACCGAAATATTAGCCTGCGTACTGCTGACAGAGCCGCTGCCAACGCCTGCCCAGCCTTGAAACACATAGCCGGAGGCAGCCGTGGCGCCGACTTGGACAACCTGACCTGCATTAAACCAGTTCACGCCGGAGGGACTGACGGTGCCGCCATGGCTCGGCGACGCTATGGTGGTCAGCCGGTGCTGCCACGTGTAGTCAATGCGGCACGACACATTAGTGGTAGGCGTTAGTTGAGACGAGCGGGAAGCCGGCGCCGGACAGTTACTTAGATTGACCCATTGCATGAAGGCGGTACGCGATCCGTTACTCTCTACGTCTATCGGCTCGATGAGTACCTTCGTGCCGAGATCGGGCCGTCCGCTCCACACCACAACCGCTGAGCCCGGAGTCGGCTGCAGTTCGGTCGAGACATTGGTTGACATATTCGTCACCCGCAACTTGCCGGCAAAAGCCGAACCATTGGTCACCGTTGTCGTGATACTAACAGTGACATCACTCGGATCACCGACGATAGCCACCAACTGCACCGGGGCGGTGAGAGCGGGGACGGTGACGGGATTGGCCGCGCCTGAGACCGAGATGCCAGTCCAGCCTTTCAGTTCGCTGCCCGAAGGAATCGTAGCGGTTACGGAAACCGCCTCGGAGCTTGCCTTGTACCAGCCCCCTGGAGGGTTGAGCGTAAAACTCACACCCTGCGGCTTGCCCGTGGCACTGACTGCTAGCTCATACTCCACATCAAAGTGCGCGGTAAAGGTCACTGCCGTGGCTTGACCGCCGGTCGGCGCCGTGTAGGAAAACGATAACGACGTATTCTGCGTGCTGGTCGAAGAATCCAGCCAGTACTTGAATCTGTAGCGCGTGCCCGACGAGGGCGTCTGCAGGTCTGTCGTCGCGATCGTGTGCGCAGAACCAGCCGCCCAGGCAAAAGCTGTCTCGCTGGTCTTCGAAACTCCGTCGACCGAGAATGAGGCGCCCGCAACGTCTGTTCTTACCGTGACTTGCGAACCTTGGGCTTGGCCTTCGATGGCAATAACTCGGCTCCCGAGCCGAATGTACTCGCGCGAGGGTGACTGCTGGGCGAGCGCCTGGGGTAATGAGCAACTAACCAGAGCGAGGCCGACAAAGCCATTTCGAGCGAGCCGAGCGAGCCGAGTATTGAGCATGACTGAACCCTCGTTGTCCATAGTAGCCCGCCAATCCGACCATTTCAAGAAAATTCGACTAAAAGATCTGCAAGCACGTTATTTTCAGATTGCATTATCGACATTCCAGAGTTACATTTGCCTCGTGACGCGCTCAATTCTGTTATCCGGAGTGTTAGCACTTGTAATACAACCATCTTATTTGTTGGCAGGCTATGACGCCACCGTGACTGGCAAGGTGGTAGACGACAAGAATAAAGGTCTGGCCGCCGCTGATGTGATCATCGCCCGGATGGATGCGCCGCCCAACGCCAATCCGCAGCCAACCCTGCGAACGACGAGCGATAAGGAGGGCTCATTCGAGTTTAAGGGGCTATCGGAAGGAAGCTATTTGGTCTGCGCGCGAATCCTCGGTAGCAACTTCCTCGACTCTTGCGCTTGGCCCTCCAGCCCGCTGCTTGCCGTTGCGGACAAGCAGGTGATTTCGAACTATGTGGTCGTTCTCGAGACGGGCAAGGAACTCATTGCCGACGTGGCCGACGCCGGCGAAGTCCTTGAAACGAGGGGTAATGTGACCGGAGCCGCCACATTCATGTTCGGTGTGTGGGCGCCAAACGGCGAGTGGCATCCGGCTCGTATGACCTCCCGCACACGCAAAGCACGGCAATACTTACTCGTCGTTCCCTTTGACAAGCCGATCAAGATAAAGGCCTATGCGCACAAGCTGAACGTCGAAGATGAAACCGCCAAGAAGCTCAAGCGCGAAGATCCGCCGGTCGCCTTCCAGGAAGCCAAGGCAAGTGCTACCGCCAGTTCACCCAAACGCCTCCGCTTCACTATCCGCAATTATGAGCCATAAGGATCGCCGTGACCTCTAAGGAGAGCCTCATGACCAGATCGATCCGGATTGGCATTCCGGGCGCCATCCTTCCTCAGGTGCTTTCCGGCCAGTCCGTCCAGGCGAACCAGGAGCCGCGATATTGCCCAGTCCACAGTGCGAGTGCTCCGGAGCGGCAGATCGTTAATGCGCTCGACGACCGGGCGCAGAATCAGGGCAATGAGCATGTCACCCTGACGGGCTCCTTGCACCGGTCAGGCGTTTCTTCGTCCGTGCAGTTCATCAGTGAATTGCGCGGATTCCTGCGCAGCAACGAGCAGGGCGGCAAAGGCAGGAGGCTCGAATACGACTTTGGCAGCCTGAGGGGAGCCGCTGCCGTCGTCGACGAATGGCTTGCTGAGAGCATCCAGAACGACACCGCCGATCCGGGCTCCTCTGTGCGCCACCTCAGTGATCATTGCATGGTCAAGGGCGCGACCGGTTCGGTCTACCGGACGGCGATTCCTGAAGGAAACGCCTGGCGCTGTTGGCAGAGCAATGGACCCTGGATAGGATCGAGCTTCCCAGGATATTCCAAGAGCAGAGTCGAGTACCGCCAACTGCCCGGCGCGTCCAACGCCGCCGCAACCTGGTTCGATTACGACACGAAGGGCAACCTCATCATGAAACTCGAATATGACTGGGCGTCGGTACCGGACGCGGATGTTCCTTCCTGCTCCGTGAGCGGCATAGTCTTGCGGAAAACCGAGAGTCGATATTGGAATCCGCCCGGCGCAGCCTTGTCAGTAGCCAAGGCTGCCGATGCCCTCACAATCGGCCCGGCCAACGCCATTTGGAAGGGCGAGCAGTCGTTTCGGAGAATCGTGGGTTACAAGGACGTGTGGGCTCTCAAAGCTATCCTCGATAGGTCGCAGCCAGCCAAACGGAACGCGGTGGCGTGTCGTGACTATGAACCGCCGCTCTCAACTTCTCACTGCGTCCGGGACACAGTCCCGAGCCGGGCGATGCGGGTAAGGATAGGCGTGCGCGGCGGATCTGACGGAGCATCTCGGGTATGCTCCACAGGAGGGCTGCAATGAAGCTTCGAGCGCTATTAGTACCAGCTATCTTGTTGACGACGGTCCTGTCTGGACAAAGCAGACCACCAGGGGTAGAGCGCGAATTGGTGAGAAGCGTTGGTATCACGCTGACGCGAGTCGGGGTTTCGCCTTCCGCAGTTTCGTTGACGCCCGGAAGGACCGCATTCTTTTTCTTCAACCGAAGTGACCGAAGTGAGCCGATTCTGCGCATCGAGCGAGTGACGGGCGCGGATCAGACTTTGGAGAGGCTTTACGATCAGAAATCGAAAGCGGGCCGCCGGAGGTCGGCGGCCCTGGTGGATCTGACGCCCGGTAACTATGTCGTGTTCGATGCGAATAGACCCAACTCGGTCTGCCGGATCACGGTGAGCGCAAAATAGGAATACAATGATGAGAATCCGCTTCTGGACTGTCTTGAGCTGGGCGCTCGCCGCGTCTGGGTTACATGCCCAAGGATCGACCAAACACTTCACCGATGGGACGACGCCCGAACTAGTGCAGCCGGGGTCCCCGATAGGGTCCTACTCCCTGTCTGGCTTCGAAACCGTGAATCTATACAATGGCGGCCTGAGCTTGCACTTGCCCTTGATGACGATCGGTGGACGAGGGCAGTCAGGTTACCGAATGATGGTTCCGTTCCCACAGACTTGGAGTGTACAATCCTACAACGATTCCAACTATGCGGCTGTGTATGCGATCCACTCGGGCCATACAGGGTGGCATGAGGGCGTACCTTACTACAGTCCCGGTCGAATGACCGGAAGGATGGTGAGCGCCTTCGGTCCGCGCAACGCTAATTGTCACGACCAGACGTTGCCGAATGAAAGGTGGTTCGATGCTACGCTCTTGCGTCTCACCTTCGTAGGCAGCGACGGAACGGAGACGGAGTTTTACGAACGATCAAACGACGGCAGGCCTCGGGACGTGCCTGAATGTGCGGCTGCTCCACCCACTTACGCTGCCGGGACGGTGTTCACTAGCGGCAACGGCAGTGGGGCGATTTTCGTGCTTGAGGCTACTGTTCTGGGTGGACTCTCTACGAGCAGCGGAGACACGTCCTACGTCGTCGAGCCAACAGGAACGATTATTTTTCGAGACGGCATTCGGTACAAGGTGAACGGGGGGCGAATAGATTGGATTCTCGACCGAAATGGTAACAAGACGTCTCTCACCTACATATCTGTCCCAGACCTGGGCGCAGCGTTGTTGCGAAATTCCACTGGCGTCAGTTCGGTAACCGATCCGCTAGGCCGAACGGTGAATGTTACCTATGCCACTTCTGCGGCGCCGTGTGATCAGATCACATACAGCGGATTCGCGGGGGCAAGCCGGTCGCTGCGAGTGTGTTATGGAGACTTGGAATCGACTTTGGCTTCCGGCATCCTGCCACAAACAGACTATCAACTTAAGACGTTAGCCCAGCTTTTCCCCAAGCTTAACGTCGCATCGGCTGGTTCGTACAATCCCCTGGTGATCACATCGGTCCAGTTGCCCAATAGCACTCAGTACACCTTTTCATACAACAACCACGCCGAGGTGGCGAGCATCACACTACCGACTGGAGGGAAAGTACAATATATTTACGGCCCTGGAAACCCCGTTTCGCAAGTAAGTGGCGAAAACGGAGAATTCGGATATGGGGTGTACGTCAGTGCCCCTACGTTCATCGCCGGCTTCTCTGCAATTTACCGTCGAATCGTAGCGCGGCACACTTATGCCGGAGCGGGCCTGGAAGGAACGACCGTGTATAGTACGGCCTTGGGAACGGACGAAACCAAGTGTCCAGGCGTCCTGGGGAACGCGAGTCTCACGGTGACGGTGAAACATCTAAACGCCTCTTCTGCCCCGCTCGCTGAAGAACGCCACTCTTTCTGCGGCAATCCCGGAGATATCAATAGCCTCGCTGAGTTTGACGTCGAGATGCCATTTTCCCGCTGGCGAGAAGGCCGTGAATATCTTACCGAGTTCCGATCCATCGATGGTACGACGGTAAAGCGGAAGTCGGCGGATGACTGGCAGCAACGAGCTTCAGTCAGTTGGTGGGTGGAGTCACCGGGCGTACCCGGGGTGCGCGGCCCTAGAAGCGCGGCGGACGAGCCCGCGCGGGACCCGAGAGTATCCCAGACCGACCAAACCGTGGATGGCGGAAAGATTTCGCGGGAAACATATAGCTACGACCAATACACGAATCGCACTCAAACCATTTTCTACAACTTCGGAACCAGCGGCCCAGGCGCCCAACTCAAAAGAATTCGGACAACATTCTTGACAACCGCCAGCTACGTCGCAGACACTCGCCACCTCGTCAGCCTGCCCGAGACCGAGGAGGTGTTCGACGAAACGGATACGCTGGCTGGCAAGACGGTTTACGAATATGACAGCTATCCCGAGCAGCCCACCGCTCGCTCGGGCATTCTGCAGCACGATCCTGCTTATGGTGGCACCTTTAGTATCCGGGGAAACGTCACGGCGACAAGGCGGTACTACGGCGCTTCCGACTATGTTCGAACCAGGCAAGAGTACGACATCGCTGGAAACGTAGTAAAGAGCTATAATGGACGCGGGAAAACCACGACGCGGGATTTCGCCTTCGATCCGGCAGGATGCTCTTTGCCACCGGGAGCGTTTGGTTTCGCGACCAAAGTAACTGACCCCCTGAGCCGTGCAATCGAGATCTGTTATGACAGTTACATCGGAAAACCCACAAAAATTGTGGCGCCTGTAGGGCCAATTACGAACAAGGATGAGACAAAGGTCACCACAACGTTTGACTATACTGATCCACTGGACAGACTCAAGCGGGTGACGAAAGCATCCGGCGCCCCTGAAGCAACGCGTACTTCGTTCACCTACGTTGATACACCGGGAGCAGCGTCAGTGACGATTGAGGGCGATCTCGCGGCAGCGGAAGATGGGAAACTGAAGACTCAGGCGGTGTACGACGGCTTGGGACGAGTGAAAGCGTCAAGACTTTACGAGACAGCATCCAGTTACACCACGACAGAGCAGACTTATGATGGCCTTGGCAGGCCTTCGCAGAAATCGAACCCATATCGCTCAGATGAAACCCCGATTTACACGTCGACTACCTATGACGCACTTGGGCGAGTAGAGTCAGTAAGCCTGCCGGGCGGGGCCGTCGAGCAGTATGACTATGTCGGAGACCGAACCAATTATTCGGACCCTGGTGGCAAAAAGCTGGTGACGTACTCGGATGCGCTCGGGCGGTTGCTGACCGTGATCGAGGATCCCTGTCCGAACGATGTGACCGGCCACCCAGCGACCCAATGCCTGTCAAACCTGAACTACTCCACTTCGTATACATACGACGGACTAGATAATCTCACCAAAGTGACACAGCAAACACAGGTGAGACAGTTTGCGTACGATTGGCTCAAGCGCTTGGTGAAGGCAGAGAATCCAGAGTCCGGAATGACTTGTTATGGCGCGAGGGTTGGTGCCGACTGCCGGGCGATGTACGACGGAAATGGCAACCTGACTCGGAAGACCGATGCGCGACTGGTGGTGACTGACTACAGTTGGGACGATATCGACCGTCCTTTGACACGGACATTTAGCGATGCCACTCCAGCGGTGACTTGGACATGGGACACCCTGCAAGTCGGTAGCCTGACGTCGATTAGCAACTCGGCTTCGGTGACAAGCTACTCCGATTATGACCGGCTGGGCAGGCCGAGGGCGAGCCGACAGACAACCAGTGGGGTGGACTACGATTTTTCCTATGTCTATGATCGGGCTGGCCACGTCAAAGAGATCGTGTATCCGGGATCACGGAGGGTTGCCTACGACTTTGACGACGCCGGGCGGATCTCCGCGATTACCGGCCAGAAGGACTCGGTGACCACCGCTTATGCGTCAGAAATCCAATACGCGGCCCACCAGGACTTGAGTCGACTCACCTTTGGAACCACAGCAGCGCGGGTGGAACAACGATGCTATAATTCTCGGCTTCAGGCGGTAGTCATTCGAGTGCGGCCGACGCTGAAAACTTGCGATGTCGTTGGCCAAGCAGCCGACAGTAGCGACTTGGTGCATCTGGCTGTCGGGTTTGGGAGTGGCTCGACCAACAACGGAAATGTCATCAGCCAGGCAATCTGGCCTCTGAATAAGGATCAGAACTACTCATACGATGGAGTGAACCGATTGAGTGCCGCCAGCGAGGCGGGCGGGTTCAGCCGGACCTATGGGTACGACGCGTATGGGAATCGATGGGTGAGCACGAGCTCCGGGCTGGTGAACGGTATCGGCAACGAACTGACGGGTGCCTCGCAAATCAATGCTCCGAACAACCGCATAGCGCCGGGCGATACCACGAACTATGACGACGCGGGCAACTTGAAGGTGTATGCTCCTTACAACGTCGATTACGACGCTGAGAACCGGATGATTAGGATGGCGAGCACCGCCAACGGTTCCATGACACTGGCCTACGATGGTGACGGACGCCGAGTAAGAAAGGTCTGGTCGGCAGGTGGTGTTGACGTGACGACGGTTTATGTATACGATGCCGCGGGAGAATTGGCGCAGGAGTATCAAACGGGCGGAACGGTGGAGGCGTCGGGCACGACTTATTTGGCTAATGATTGGCTGGGGTCGGCACGTCTGACGATGGACCGCGCTGGCGAGGTTAGGCAGCGTCATGACTATTTGCCATTCGGGCGGCTGTTGCATGCGGGAGAGAACGGGCGAACCGTCGGGAACGGGTACTTGGCCGTGCCGGTGGGGACATCGGGCCGACCCACGATGCGCCGGATGTTCACCGGCAAAGAACGGGATTGGGAGACGGACTCGCCGCTCGATTACTTCGGCGCTCGGTACTTCTCGGGCGCGCAGGGGCGGTTTACGTCACCAGACAATCCGTTTGCAGATCAAGACCCGCTCGATCCTCAGAGATGGAATCTGTATAGCTACACACGTAACAATCCCTTGAAGTATGTTGATCGTAACGGCGAGGCCATCGAGACGGCGTGGGATGCCCTCAACATTGGCCTCGGTGTGAAGTCGTTTGTGGATAACGTCCGTTCTGGCAACTACCTGTCGGCGACAGTTGACGCAGTGGGAGTGGTGGTCGATTCGGCCGCCGCAGCCGTGCCGTTCATTCCTGGCGGAGCGGGCACTCTTATCAAGGCGGGCAGACTGGCAGGCAAGGCTGACGACATTGTTGGTGGTGTCAAGGCCTTGAACCATGCGGACGACGCCGCAGACGCTGGAAAGACCACGCTTAACCTAGCTGAGGGCACCGTTGGAGAACTACGGAAGGCTGGGAAGAGCGATGCACATCATGTGATTCAAGATGCTGCGGTTCGCGATCTTCCCGGGTACAACTCGTCCAAGGCACCCGGTGTACAACTGCCCGGGCCGCCATCTAAGCCAGGAACGCCACACAACTCGACTCGGGCTGTTCAACAGCAGCGTGGTGGTGGCACCTACGCCGCCGAAAGGAGAATCGGCTACAAGGCTCTACGCAAGGCGGGAGCCACACGAGACCAAGCCCGTCAGCAGATCAAGCGAGCCGATGAATATTTCGACAGCATCGGCGTGGCTGGAGACACCGGCACGAGAATTCCGAGAGACAGGAGATGATAACGATGGACTACCCAGAAGGCAAGATTCGGGCGGCAGTCCAGACTGTTCTGGGCATGCTCGCTCAAAAGCAGTACCAGGCCCTTGCCAACCTAACAGCCCCGGGCCCGGAGCATCTTCAGGCGGAGGACATTCAGCGGACAATCGAGTCTTATCCAGGAACTGTTCGAATGCCGGACGAAAATGAACTGAAATTCGATGCCGTAGAAGTGGAGGGATTGTCGCCCAGACAATTTTCCGTTGACGCTCCTGTTTTCACGGTGGAGGAGGGGCGTTCGGACCTCACCGCCCGGATGACCGTGATTGACAACAAAGGCGAAGACTATGAGATCGTCTTTTACGATGTTTGGGTGATGTAGTGATTGTGGTTGAGTCGGTCTGTTGGGTCGCCTCAGTGAGGGGGACAAGTGAGGGAGTGAGGGGGACAGACAGAACGCACCCCTCTGCGCCGTCCATACCCCGAGAAAAGTTCAGGGGTATCGCACACTCATCACATAGTGGCCCGCAATGCTCGTCTCGTCGAACCCGGTACCCTCTTTCACATTACCCAACGCGGCAACAACCACCAGGAGGTTTTTCTCTCCCCTTCTGACCGCGCCGTCTACCTCCAACTCGCCCATGCCCATTTCGCCGACTGCGCCCTCTCCCTGTTGGCCTATTGCCTCATGACCAATCACGTCCACTGGCTCG
>JAEUQD010000632.1 GCA_016789925.1 Bryobacterales bacterium
GGACCGCCCTTTTTCTGTTCCTAGCCAGCGAGAATAAAGCTGTAGATCACTCGCTCCCAGAGCGTGATTTGTCCCGAAACGCCATCTGCGTGTCGTGACGTCTCCAGGTAGTAGAGGAACCGGCTGGCACGGTTCACCAGCGGCGGTTGACTCAGCAACATGGTCAAGACCGCGGTCACGGTCAAGGCCGCGAGCCAAACCGGCTTCAATTGGTTCCGTGCGGTTTGGATTCTGTGCTTCACACCTGTTAAGACGCTCGACACCGTCCAAAGGTGTGAGCCTCACCGGGATTTAACAAGCTTTTTACTAAACCTGAAAGATGGACTGAGTATCTGCGGAGAAGCGCCGCAGACCGTCCACCTCATCCGCCGTTGCCGGCCGGTCGTTTCCCTTGGCGACAACCCAAGCTTCCCCGCCCCGCCACATCAGCATTCCCAGACCGCCCTCGGTCACGATCCCCGATGTTCCAATTCTGACAATGCGCCCATTCCGATGCTCCAGCAGCGCGGCAAACGGGCCACGCGCCACGAACACGAAGTGGGACAATTCCAAAGCTTCGACACGCTCAATGCCGAGCGCCGCCAAGCGGTCCAGTTGATCCTGCATCCGGCTACATCTTGTAGCGGCCGAGATCTTCGTCGTTCAGGTTTTCCAGCCACCGCCGCAACTCGTCGCTGGTGACCTTTTCCGACAGGGCGCTCGCCATCTTCGAGTTGTTCAGCACAACGTCTTCGACGAAAATCGGGCAGTCCAGCCGCAAAGCAATCGCCAGCGCATCGCTCGGGCGGCTGTCGATGCTGATCAGTTTGCCCTCGCGCTCCAGCCAGATCACCGCGTAGAAGACGTCGTCCTTCAGTTCGTTTACGACAACTTTGCGAACACCCGTGTCCAGGCCCAGCAGGACGGTTTTGATGAGGTCGTGCGTCATGGGCCGCTGCGTCGACACCTTCTCGATCTCCAGAGCGATGGCGTTGGCCTCGTACACTCCCACCCAGATCGGCAGAATGGCGTTCCCGTTGATATCTTTCAGGATGACAATGGGCATGTTGGTGACTGGGTCCATCATCAGCCCGCGGATTTTCATTTCTACTTCCATCTCAACCCCTTATTGCAAACGCCGCCATCAATGTACCATTTCCCCTACCAGCGAGTTCGGACCCGCGCGGGTGACCAGAACTTGATGGTATTGCCCGGTCTGGAGAGGGGCCGTCTCCGGCGCGACAAAGTTCAACGTGCGATTTTGCGACGTCCGTCCAATCCACTGAAGCGTCGCTTTGTTGAAGCCCTCGATCATGACTTCTTCGACATTGCCGATCAACTCGGAATTCTTCCGCAACTGGATCCCGCGCTGCTTCTCTTGCAGGATACTCAGCCTCCGGCCCTTTTCGACTTCATCCAGCGCGTCGGCCAAGCCCAAGGCCGCGGTATTGGGCCGCGGTGAGTACTTGAAG
Source organism: Bryobacterales bacterium (assembly GCA_016789925.1). Taxonomy (GTDB): domain Bacteria; phylum Acidobacteriota; class Terriglobia; order Bryobacterales; family Bryobacteraceae; genus JADLDI01. Next base: position 1,452 of record JAEUQD010000632.1, read on the forward strand.
CTGAACAGCGAGTCGTATTCCACGTCATCGAGCAACCGCAGCGTCGCCTCAAAGTCCTGTTCGGTCTCACCCGGGAATCCCACGATGATGTCGGTAGTGATCGAGATGTTCCGCGGCGAGTTCTTCATCCACTCGATCCGCCGCATATAGTCGTCGCGAGTATACAGCCGTTGCATACCCGTCAGCACTTTGTCCGAACCCGCCTGCACCGGCAGGTGGACGTGGTTGCACAACACCGGGTTTTCGTCGATGGCGTCGATGATGTCTTTGACAAAGTCGCGCGGGTGCGATGTCGTGAACCGGACGCGCCGCAATCCCGAAACAGCACCAACCTCCCGCAGCAGGCGCGCGAAATCCCAACCCGCCGGCGACGGGTCCTGATAGCTGTTCACGTTCTGGCCCAGGAGTTGAATCTCCGAATACCCCATATCGGCCAGTTCCCGCGCCTCGCGCAGGATGCTGTCGCTGGTGCGGCTCCGCTCCGGACCCCGCGTGAACGGAACCACGCAGTAGGCACAGCTCTTATCGCAACCCTCGATGATCGTGATATAGGCGCGATGCGGATTGTCGCGCCGCGTGAAGGAGGTCTCAAACGTCTCTTCGGTGTCGAGGCTCAGTCCCGTGACCCGTTTGCTGCCGCTCCCGATCTGAACCAGCAGTTCAGGCAGTTTCGTATAGCTCGCCGACCCGCACACCAGGCTCACGTGCGGCGCGCGATCGAAAATCCGCTCACCTTCCTGCTGCGCCACGCAACCCAGCACGCCGAACACCTTTCCCTTCCCGGCCTCGCGCTTAAACTGTTGGAGGCGGTGGAACACCTTCTGTTCGGCCTTGTCGCGAATCGAGCACGTGTTGTACAACACCAGTTCCGCGTGCTCCGGCGTTTCCACCTGCGATAAGCCCTGGCCGACCAGCGTACCGATCACCTTCTCGGAATCGTGCGCATTCATCTGGCAGCCAAACGTCTCGATGTAGAAGGTTTTCATGCGTGGGAAAGGGCTCCCCTTATTATAAATGGTCTGGTTTGTGGACTCGGAACCTAAGGCTTTTACTCGATTGTTGCGCTCCCGCGAGCGCCTTAGGATGGGACCATGAGGGTTCCCCCCCTTCTACTCGCCGCCACGCTTTGCGCCTGGGCCCAAAGCGAACGGGTCACGTATACGTTTGACTTGAACGGACGCCGCATCCCCGTGGAAGGGCAGACCAGCACGAACGGCTCCTCCCGCCAGGTCACACAAAACATCAACGGGCGGCGCGTCACGTTGGAGTCCAGCGAAGAGAAGGAACTCTCCAGGGGACCCGATGGCCGTGTCGTCGAGCGCCTCGTCCGGCAGTTCGACC
>JAEUQD010000645.1 GCA_016789925.1 Bryobacterales bacterium
CGCCCCGGCTCGTGCTCTCGACACGAATGTCAACGGCGTCAACCGGAACAACAACGCCACCCGGATCGACGGCGCTCTGAGCGTGTTCCTCTGGCTCCCCCACCACACCGCCTACGTCCCGCCCGCCGAAACCATCGAAACGGTCAACGTGGCCACCAACAACTTCGACGCCGAACAAGGCTTCGCCGGCGGCGCGGCCATCACGCTCATCACCAAGAGCGGCACGAACGCACTCCACGGCTCCGCCTGGTGGCTCCACGACAACGTCAAACTCCAGGCCAAGAACTTCTTCAACACCGGCGCAAAACCATCCAACATCAACAACATCTACGGAGCAACTGTCGGCGGCCCCATCGTTAAGAACCGCCTCTTCTTCTTTGGCGGCTGGGAAGGCGTCCGCGAGCGTCTCGGCGCAACCCAACTGCTCACCGTGCCCACCGCCGAACAGCGCGCTGGCAACTTTTCCGGATTCTCCAACGCCGCCATCTACGATCCCACTACCGGTGCCGCCGATGGCTCCGGCCGCAGTCTCTTCCCCAACAACACCATCCCCGCCAGCCGCCAAAGCGCGGTCGTCCGCCGCATCCAGGACCTGATTCCCTTGCCCAACCGCCCCGGCACCGGAGCCTATTTCCTCGCCAACGGCACCCAGCGCATGGATCGTGATAACTACGACACCAAGATCAACTGGAACCGCAATGCGAGCCACACCCTTTGGGGCAAGTACTCGATGATGAACGCCACCGTCGGCTGTCTGCCCGCGTTCGGCCAGGGTGGCGGCGCGCCGCTGTGCCCTTCCGGCTCCAGCATCGGCGACGGTACCCTTCGCACACAGGTAGCCACCGTTGGGAGCACCTATATCTTTACCCCAGCCTTCCTCTGGGACGGCCTCGTCGGCTGGACCCGTCAGGGCCAGGGTATCACCGGCTTCGGCTACGGCACCTTCTACTACCGCGACTTCAATATCCCCGGCGTCAACGGCAACTCCTCCGACATCCGCGACAGCGGCGCGCCCATCATTTCCATCGCCGGCTATACCAACCACCTCAACGACACCGACACCCGGCCGTTCTTCACCCACGACAGTTCCTGGACCACCCAGCAGAACTTCTCGCTCAACCGCCGGCGCCACGACATCCGCTTCGGCTTCGAAGGCATTCGCCACCACCTCAACCACTACAACCCCGACGGCGGCGGCAATGGCGGTCCCATGGGCTCGCTCACCTTCAGCCAGGGCATCACCGGCACCCGCGGCTCCACGCTCAACCAGTTCAACTCCTACGCCGCTTATCTCCTCGGGCTCCCCGAGATCATGCGCCGCTCCGCCCAGTATGAAACGATGACCGCCTACAACATCCAGATGGGCTGGTACGTTCGCGACCGCTGGCAGATCAGCCAAAAGCTGACCCTTTCCCTTGGTCTGCGCTATGAGTTATTCCCCCTGCAAACCCGCGCCGGCCGAGGCGGGCTCGAAGGCTACGACCCCACCACCAACATCGTTACTCTCGGCGGCGTCGGCGACATTCCTCGCGGCTTGGGGATTTCCACGAGCAAGAAGTTGTTTGCTCCCCGCATCGGCCTCGCCTACCGCCTCAACGACAAGACCGTCATCCGCTCGGGCTACGGCCTTTCCTACAACCCAATGCCTCTTGCCCGCCCCCTGCGCGGCTTCTTCCCACTCACCTTCGCCGCCACCTTCAATTCGCCCAACACCTTCACCCCGTTCCGGCCCATTGAACAGGGAATCCCCAACATCGTCTTCCCCGACATGAGTTCCGGCCGCGTCCAGCTACCCACCACCGCGCTGATGCGCTACATCCCGCAGGACACTTTGCGCCGGGGTTACGTCCAGTCGTGGAACTTCGTCGTCGAGCGAGAACTCCCCGGCCAGTTCGTCACCTCGATCGCCTACGTCGGCACCCAAACCGTCGGCAGCTTTGCCGACTACAATATCAATGCTGCCGCCCTCGGCGCGGGCAACGCCGGCCGCCCACTCGCGGCCCGCTTCAATCGCACTGTCGATACCTGGGCCTGGAACGGATTCCTCAGCGCCAACTACCACGGCCTCCAGATCGCCACCAATCGCCGCGCCGCCGACGGCCTTCTCATCAAGGCCGCCTACACCTTCTCCAAGGCCATCAACTGGACCGACGAAGATGGCTGGACCGGCAACATGACCTTCAACTGGGCGCCCGCCTTCCCCCGCAACCGCGCCCAGGCCGGCTATAACATCCCTCATAACTTCCAGACCGGGGTTGTCTGGGAACTGCCCTTCGGCAAGGGCCGCAAGTACGCTCAGAGCGGTGTGACGCGCTGGATTCTCGGCGACTGGCAGATCAACGGTGTCTTCGCCGCTTTCCAGGGCCGCCCCTTCACCGTCTCGGCGGCTCTCGGCGAGTTGAATGCCCCCGGCAACTCACAGACGGCTGACCAGGTGGCCGATGTCCAGAAACTCGGCGGTATCGGCGCAGGCAACCCCTACTACTCCCCCGCCTCGTTCCGCGCCCCCACCGGCGTCCGCTTCGGCACCACTGGCCGCAACCTCCTCCGTGCCCCCGGCGTCGTCAACCTCGATATGGGCATCTTCCGCCGCTTCCCCATCACCGAGCGCGTCAACCTCGAGTTCCGTTCCGAGGCCGCCAACGCCACCAATACGCCGCACTTCAACGCGCCTAACGCCAATATCAGCGCCGCCAACTTCATGGCGGTCACCAGCGCTCAACCCGACCAGCGCCAGATCCGCCTCGGCCTGCGCCTGGCTTGGTAGACTCTGGTCTGTTGAAAACTCAATGCCGGCGTAGTCTCTGAAACGGCGCGAGCCATTGTCCCGGCAGTTGCCCTGGATATTCCTCGATCCCCTCAAAACCCAGCCGCGAGGGATCTTCTGCCGGCACATACGCGGTCCCAAACAACCAGTCCCACACCGCGAGCGTAATGGCGAAGTTTTTATTCACCGGACCCGCCGACGGGTGATTGTGATGCCAGATGTGCATTTCCGGACTGTTGACCACGTACTTCAGCCATCCAATATGCCAGCGCAAATTCGCGTGTGCGAAATGCCCGATCGCCGTGTTCAGCACTCCTACCCAAAACAACACATCGCCGCGCGCGCCCAGCAGCGCCGCCGGAATGTAGAGCAGCGTCCGGTACACCAGAATCTCGCCCCAGTGGAACCGCCAGTTGCCGATCCAATCCATCTCCACAATCGAGTGATGCACCTTGTGGAACTTCCACAGCCACGAAACCCGGTGCAGCAGGTTGTGGATCGCCCACTGCAGAAAATCCATCGTCACCAGCGCCACGATAAATTGCACAGTCCAGCTTGCCTGGCCCAGCCATTGTCCCTGAATCGGAATCGGAGCGATCCACACCGTCGCATACGCCAGCAGAATGCCCAGGTAGTGGCTATTGAAAACCACGTACGCGATATCGCTGAAGATACCCCTGCGCAGCAGAGCCTGCTGCTGTCTCGGCCACACCCGTTCCAGCGCCGTGAACAGCAGGCCCAAACCCGCCAGCCAAACTGGATACGACATACTCTCCTAGGCTCTCGCCGTCGCGCGATCCCAAAGAAGAAACGCGACGATACCGAGTCCCAACGTACCTAACCCGTACAGCACGAACGTCCACCCGCTCGTGCCGAATACGTAGATCCACCCCACCAGCGCCACAATGCTCGGCAGCGGATACAGCCACATCCGGTACGGACGCTCGATGTCCGGCCGTTGCGTTCGCAACAGGTGTACCGCGACAATCTGTCCCATAAACTGCACCACGATGCGCGCCGTGATCAGCGCCGGAACCACCCAGTCCAGCGACAGCATCCCGCCTAGAATCGACAGCGCGCCCACCGTCAGCAGCGACACATAGGGAAACTTGCCCCGCGGGTGTACGCGCGCGAATGCTTTGAAGAAATAGCCGTCCAACGCGGCCGCGTAGGGAATGCGCGAGAACCCCAGAATCAGCGCGAATACGCTCGCCAGGCACGTCCACAGAATCAGCACCGTAATGAACGAACCCGCCCATCCGCCCCACGCCCGGTCCATGAAATCGGATGCGATGAACTTCGACTCAATCGCCTCGCGCCACGGAATCACCCCGATCATCGAGAAATTGATCGCCGCATAGATGAACGCCACCGCGATCACCGAGATGATGATCGCCTTCGGAATGACGCGTTCCGGATTGCGCACTTCGCCCGCCACAAAGCAGATGTCGTAGTAACCCAGAAAATCGTACATCGCAATCAGCATCGCGCTGCCCAGTCCCAGAAAAAAGCCCTGCGAAAACGTGAAGGCATTCGGCGGAAAGTCCAGCGCCTTGGCGGCGTCGAAGTGAACCAGGCCCGTGCCGATCACCGCGACAACCGTCACCAGCATGCCCGCCCACAATACGACGGTCAGTTTTCCGACTTCGCGAATATCGCGGTACAGCAGCGCGACAATCGCGATGCCGATCCCCGCCGTCACTAATTTAGATTCCACCGGACCCATTCCGCGCCAGAAATAGCTCACGTACTGGGTGAATCCGATAAAGCCCGAAGCTATTTCCAACGGACCCGAAAAAATGAACTGCCAGATGAACAGAAACGGCATCAGCCGCCCGATCCGCGTCTTCGCGAAACTTTCCCGCAAATACACGAACGTGCCGCCGCTCCCCGGCATTGCCGCCGCCAGTTCGCTCCACACCAGCCCGTCGCACAACGCCAGCACCGCGCCCAGCGCCCAACCCAACATACATTGCGGACCACCCATCGCCGCGATGATCAGCGGGATCGTGATGAACGGTCCCACCCCCACCATGTTGCTCATGTTGAGCGCCGTCGCCTGCAACAGCCCGAAGCTGCGCACCAACCCGTAGCGCTCTTTAATATGCTCGTGTTCGCCGTTCACGATTCGATCTCTTCCCGAATGCGCAGCGCCTCTGCCCGCGGATCCGCCGCCCGCGTGATCTGCCGCCCGATCACCAGGTACGTCGCCCCGCTGCGCAACGCCTCCTTCGGTGTCGCCACACGCTTCTGGTCGCCCGTCGCCGCGCCCGCCGAACGCACTCCCGGTGTCACCAGCACCGCCGCCGCGCCCGCGATTTCACGCACCCGCGACACCTCCAGCGGAGAACACACCAGCCCGTCCACCCCCGCTTCCACCGCCTTGCGCACGCGCAGTGTTACCAGGTCTTCCACCTTGCACGGATACCCCAAATCCGCCAGGTCGCTCTCGTCGAAACTGGTCAACACAGTCACACCCAGCAGTTTCAATTCCGACGTCCCGCGCCCTTCCACCGCCGCCCGCATCACCGCGCCGCTCCCATGCACGGTCAACAGGCTCACGCCCATCTGCGCCACCTGCGCCGTTGCCCGCTTCACCGTCTCCGGAATGTCGTAGAATTTCAAATCCAGAAAGACTCGCGCTCCCCGTGCCAGTAATTCCCGCACCATCGCCGGACCTTCGGCCGCGTACAGTTCCATGCCCACCTTATAGAACCGCACCGCATCGCCTAACTCCTCCACCAGCCGCCAGGCTTCGGCTGCGCCCGGCACATCGAGCGCCACAATAATTGGATTGTTCATAGAATTTGAATCGGCTTCCCCTGCCTTGCTGTCACCCGCCCCACGCGATACCCCGCCGGGAAGCGCTCTACGAAGCGCGCGGCATCCTCTTCCGGCAGCGACACCAGCAGCCCGCCCGACGTTTGCGGGTCGTACAGCAGACTCTCCACTTCCGCCGCCAGCCCTTCCCGCACACTCACGCAATCTCCCGCAAAATCGCGGTTGTTCTTCAGGCCCCCAGGCATGGCGCCCTGCCGCGCATACTCCAGCGCTCCCGGCAGAAACTGCATCTGTGCCGCTTCCACCTCCAGCGTCACCTTGCTGCCCAGCGCCATCTCACGCCCATGGCCCAGAAACCCGAAACCCGTGACATCGGTACAACCGTGCACCGTCAACCCCCGCAGCGCTTCCGCCGCCGCGCGGTTCAACTCCAACATCGACGCCACTGCCGCCGCCACGTGTTCCCCACTGGCCAGCCCACGTTTCAAGGCCGTGCCGACGACCCCCGTTCCCAGTCGTTTGGTGAACACCAGCGCATCGCCCGCCTGCGCGCCCGCGTTTGTCCAGACGCGTTTTGGGTTAATCGTTCCTGTCACCGCGTACCCGAACTTGATCTCGTCGTCGTTCACGCTATGACCGCCCAAAATGACGCACCCCGCCTCGCGCATCTTCTCCGCCCCGCCCCGCAGAATGTCCCGCAGCGTGTCGAGGTCGCCCTTCCCCGGATAAGCCACAATCGACAGCGCTGAAATCGGCACCCCGCCCATCGCCCACACATCGCTCAACGAATTGGCCGCGGAGATGGCCCCGAACGTGAACGGATCGTCGACAATCGGCGTGAAAAAGTCGACTGTCTGCACCAGTGCCAACTCCGGCGTCAGTTGATACACTCCGGCGTCGTCGGCGGTGTCATAGCCAACCAGGACATTCTCGTTTACTACGCGCGGCACGCCGCTCAGCACCTGGTCCAAAACCTTTGGACTCAATTTCGATGCTCAACCGGCGGCTTTTACATGCGCGGTCAACCGCTCGACAGACATTCTTAATCAGCTTACCGAACGGTGGCGTCGAAAGCCGCTGTTTCCACTTTTCCCGCCCGTTTCACCTGCACGATAACCCGGTAATCCCCCGCCTGTGGAAACCCGTACGGAAATGCCAGTTCCGGCGGCACGCCCCGATGATGTGCGTGCGGATCGGCCGCCGCCTCCGCGGTCAGCCCCAGCGCCGCCATCGGTACCGACCCCGACGGGTGCACATGCGCGAACACCTTGCCATCCCGCCGGATAAACGCCGCGTGCCCCTGCATGCCCAGATACAGTTCCATCCCCGTAGCGGGCTTCCCCTCCCCATCCACAACGCGAAACCGGAACAGCGCCGGCTTCCTGACCTCCAACGGATCGCGATCCCACACCATCCGATACCCATCGCTCAACTCGCCCCCACGCAGCGGACCTCCGGAATCGTCGCCCTCCAGCGGCCGGCCCTGAACCGCCGGCAGATCGATCTCAGCCGTCAACGTCTCGGGAAATCCGTTCTCGTGCACCACGTCGCCATACAGCGTATACCGCCCCGCCTCCATCGCCGGGAGCCATTGGGCGAACTCGCCCGGCGCGCGGATCTCCGGATGCAGATGATACGCCACATCCATCGCCGGCATCCGCACCACATACAGGTGCATCAGATGCCCATGATCCGGCAGAAAATCGTCGATCCGCCGCGTCCGCAGCCATCCCGGATCGCGCAACGACAGCACGAGCTGGTCCCCTTCCACGCGCGGCATCATCTCCAGCGGCTTGTAAATGTAACTGTCGTACCGCGACGCTTCCAGCTTCCACCACGCATTCCCCAACGCCAATACGCCAACCACCACCAACGCTGTCGCAGCCATCGCCCGCGCCGCCCGCTTGCGCAACCGCGCATCAGGCTCCACCCCCGGCGTCAAATGCGACTCGCGAGCCGCCGCGCCCGCGATGCTCACCACACCCACCGCCAGAAACACCATCAACCCAAACAGCGCCGCGCCCAACCCCCAATCCATCGCCTTCGTGCTCAGTGCCATCGCCGCCACCGGCACCGACAACTGCCCCTCACCGGCATCGCCATCCACCTCGATCCGCACTTGCCACGACCCGGTCACCATCAGCCATAGCGCCCCTTGGAAGAACTGCGGATCCTCCTTACTCCGCTGCGCGACATCCGCCGTCGGCGGGTGTTTCGCCGCTGCCCCGGTCAACGGCAGCGGTGTGATCCGCACTTCGCGAATTCCGGGCGAAGCCGCACGAATTTCCACTTCCGCCACACCCGGAATCGCTGCCGGTGGACGCACGGTTACGAACAGACGGTAGTGCCCCGCCGCCCCTTCGAAAAACACATCCGGGCTCCCCACATGCCCCCACGCCAGGCTGGCGGTCAGCAACCACAACACCCGTATCATCGTTTCACCTTCTCCAGCCACGCCCCGCAATACAGCCCCAGCCAGGCGGTGATGATCGCCCCCACAAACGCCAGCGCCATCTCCCCGCTCCAAACCATCGTCGATTTCGACCACGGATAAAACACTTGCCGGTAAAAGTAACTCGTCGTGGGCGTCCGGTAGTCCATCGCGTTGGCGTAGAAAAACCAGTGCCGCCCCACCGCGGTCATCAGGAACGCCGTGAATGGCCACTGCACCGCAATCAGTGCAGCCTCAAACCCCACGCCCGCCGCCAGTCCCTGCTTCCACCGCACCCACCGCTTCTCCAATACCCAATCGATCACCACCGCCGGAGCCACCAGCCAGATCGGAAAGAACGACGGCACGAAGTTCTTCACCGGAAACAGCACCGGACCCAGCTTCGGTTCCGCTGGAAACAACGGCAGCACCAGGTTCATCCCCTGCCAGAACACCATGTACACCGCGGCGATCTTCACCGCCGCCCACCGCACCCCCGCCGCCTTCGCCAGCGCCACCAGAAAGAATGGAATCGCCAGCCCCAGCGCGCGATAGTACATGGGCAGCCGTGCAAACAACGGAAACGTGTACTCGATCACCAGCGTGCCCATGTTGAACACCACCAGGCCGCTCACATAGATGTACAGCCACTCCAGCACGCGGCCCTGCTGCCGGTTCTTCCATCCCAGCACCAGCAACAGCGCGCCCAACTGCACCGAAAACATCCCCACTGCCAGCACCATGTGCGGCGGCGAGATGATCTTCACATCCAGCCCGTAGGCGCTATGCCACCAGTCGTCAAACGGCGCCGACGTCAGCATCGCGATCCCGCCCCACGCAGCTACGAACGCGCCGATCGGTCCGCGAAATCCCCACACCTTCACCGACGCCTCACGCAGCGCCGTCGCGCCACTGTTGAACGTCGTCGTCAGAATCAAATACCCGCACGATATCCCCGCCAGCACACCGCACAAATAGATCGCCACGTGCGCCGGCGTCCAGAACGTGTCCCGCCCAATCGAACGGTGCCACGAGATGTCCCAATGGATCCCCACCATCGACGACGTAGTGGCCGCCACCGCGCACCACACATACCACGGCACTCCCATTTCCAGATGTTACAGTGGTTCTCTCCAACCATGTTCTCGAA
>JAEUQD010000824.1 GCA_016789925.1 Bryobacterales bacterium
GGCCGAATTCACCAACGCCCTCGAGATCTCGTACCCGGCCGCTAACTGCGCCGATGCCGGCCTCACCCGCGACTGGTTTGTCCCTTACATAGGATTAGTCCAGCGCGAATCCACTACCATCGCCGGACCTCGTTTCCTGAAACTGGCCTACTCCCGCGTGGGCGGCGTCACCGTCCTCTCTGAACCCGAACTCGGCTTCTCCCTGACCCTGAACAGCCCGGCGCCCACCGGTGACACGCTCACCGCGCGGCTCACCGTACGCTCCACTCAGGAAAAGCCCCTATCGCTCAACTTCACCTCCGGTCAGCGCTACGACGTGACCATCCGCAACCAGGACGGTCACGAGATCTATCGCTGGTCCGATGGCCGGGCCTTCACTCTCGCCCTCGGACGCGAAGAAATCATCGGCGAGCGGAACTGGGTTGTCGACGTACCGCTCCTGTTCGAAGGCAAGCGGTTTCCCACCGGACGCTACACCGTCGAAGCCTGGATCACCGCCACGCCGGAATCCGGCGTCTTCCGCTCCACCCTGGGCTTTGAAATCCGATAACGCTACCCTAATTACAGAATGGCCAACAAACCTGCTGACTTTCAGGAGGCTGACCGAGCCCAGGTCAGCCTCCTGGCGCCGCTCGAAAAGCGAGCCCTCATCTGGCTTGCGCACCGCATGCCGCCCGCGGTCAATCCTGATCACCTTACGCTGCTTGGCTTTGTCTCCCTGCTTGGCGCGGGCCTCTGTTACTGGTATGCCCGGTATCAGCCCATGGCCCTGGTTGCCGTGGTCTTCTTCCTGATTACCAACTGGTTCGGCGACTCCCTCGACGGTACCCTCGCTCGCGTCCGCAACCGTCAACGCCCCCGCTATGGCTTCTATGTCGACCATGTTGTCGACATGTTTGGAACCTTCTTCCTGATCGGCGGCCTCGGCCTTTCCGGTTACATGAGTCCGGGCATCGCACTCGCCGCGATCATCGCCTACTTCATGCTGTCCATCGAGGTCTATCTCGCAACCTATACCATCGGCACGTTCCATCTTTCGTTTTGGAAGTTCAGCCCGACGGAACTGCGCGTCCTGCTCGCGATCGGAAATCTAGTCTTGCTCGGCGGAGTCACTCATGGCCAGATCGGCGGCGCGAGTTATCTGCTCTTCGACATCGGCGGCGTCCTGGGTATCCTCGGCATGGCTGTCATGCTGCTGGTTGCAGTGGTCAAACACACCGTCCACCTCTACCGGGCCGAGCGTCTGCCCTAGCCGTGCTCGCCCGCTGGCTCAAGTTCAACGCCGTCGGCGCTCTCGGGATTCTCGTGCAACTCGCGGCCTTAGCGCTCTTCAAATCCGGACTCGGCATTCACTATCTCTGGGCCACCGCGCTGGCCGTCGAAGTCGCCGTCCTCCATAACTTCTATTGGCACATTCGCTGGACCTGGGCCGACCGTCCCGCCGAATTCTCCGAAACCCTCGCCCGCCTGCTCCGCTTCAACCTCTCCAACGGCCTCCTCTCCCTCACCGGCAACCTGCTGCTCATGCGCCTCCTGGTCGGAACCTTCGACCTCCCCTATCTCCCCGCGAACCTCCTGGCCATCGCCGCCACCTCCATTGCCAACTTCCTCCTCTCCGAATTCCTCGTCTTCCGACGCACTCTATAACGCCCTGCTATCCTCCTCTCATGAGCACCTCCCCCGACCGCCGCCGCCTCCTCCAATCGGCCGCCGTCCTTGCCGCTGCCCCGGCCCTCCCCGCCGCCGCTCCCGCCAGACGCGACTTCCTCAAGGAACTCGGTGTCCGCCCCATCATCAATGCCGCCGGCGCATACACCATGTTCACCGCCACCCTCATGCGCCCGGAAACCGTTCAGGCCATCGAAGCCATGTCGCATCGCTTCGTCCGGCTCGACGAACTCAACGACGCCGTCGGCAAACGCATTGCCCAGATGCTCGGCGCTCCTGCCGCCATGGTCACCTCCGGCGCTGCCGCCGCCCTCCTCGCCGGTACCGCCGGCGTGCTCACCGGAAACAACCCCGATCTCATCAAGACCATCCCCGACCTTCCCGGACCCCGCCGCGAGGTCCTCGTCCAGAAATCGCATCGCTTCCCCTACGACCACCTGGTGCGCAACACCGGCATCAAACTAATCGAAGTGGAAACCCGCGAGCAACTCCTCAACGCCATCGGACCGCAGACCGCCATGCTCCTCTACCTCAACAAGGCCGACGGCGACGGCCAGGTTCGCATGGAGGAGTTCATCCAAATCGGCAAGCAGCGCAACATCCC
>JAEUQD010000732.1 GCA_016789925.1 Bryobacterales bacterium
GATGCGGCGGGACGGGCCACGGAAGTACGCGGTTACGGCATCCCCCTATGAGTTCGTCCGCAATCAAGGGCGCGCGTGGCCTCTTCTGGAGCCGCTGCGATTTTACGGCTTCCCCGATGAGATCCTGGCCTATTTCCAGAACGCGGGATTCACGAGCGACCTGGTTTTGGGGTTGGAACAGCAGCTCAGGCGAATCAAGTATCTTGGACCGCTGCGGCAGCGGCCACGGCGGACATACACGTGGTCCGGGGTCGCGCCCGAAAGCGTGGGGTTCGATGGACGCGCCACGATTCCCGCGATTCTGGCGTCGCAAAGGCGTTCCCTAAGCAGAGGACGCCACAAGCGGGCGGAGAGTTTTCTGGCGGTGGTCGCACGCTGGCTCAAGGAACTTGGCCTGCTGGAAAATTTCGACTCGAAGGCGCTGGGGAGCGCTTCGAAGCAGTACGAGATCGTGGTCGAAGCGGCGAGTGGCGGCGTGCAGACGAACCTTCCAGATGTGGGGTTCGGCGTATCACAGGTGCTCCCAGTGATTGTGGAGTGTTTCTATGCCGCACCGAATTCGACGATCGTGATCGAGCAACCGGAACTGCATTTGCATCCCCGCGTACAAGCGTACCTGGCAAATCTTTTTGTGGAGGCTATCCACGCCAGGGAAGACGGGAAAGACCGGAAGATTCAGCTCTTGATCGAGAGTCATTCGGAACACTTCATCTACCGGCTTCAGCGCCTGATTGCCGAAGAAGTTGTCAGCCCAGAAGACGTCGCTCTCTACTTCTGCCGCGCAGGCTTGGACGGCGCCGTGATCGAGCCGCTGGAATTGAACGAGGATGGCGACATCGCAAACTGGCCCAAGGACTTTTTCGGAGATGAGATGGAAGATGTGAGGGTGCGGCTCGCCGCGGCAGCCGCTCGAGCCTCCAAGAAGGCATAGCGGACATGGCGGCTCGCAAGAAGGCGGCTGCGGGGCGGAGGCCGATCGTTGTGGATACGAACGTCCTGATCGCGGCCAATGGTTCCGATGCCGAATGGAAGCCGATCGCATCACGCTGTGCAGATCGTCTCCGGGGGGTGATGGACGGGAGCATCGTTTGCACCGATTCGCTCGGGTTGATTCTCACGGAGTATGGCAACAAATTGCCGTCACGTTCACGGAATGGGTTCGGCGACATGTTCTACCTCTGGCTCGCACGAAATCGCTCCAACGGCGAGTTCTGCCAGACGGTAGCGATCACGCCCAATGAGACTGGTTTCGAGGAATTCCCCGATCTCACCGAGGAACTTGCGGCAATCATCGACCCGTCAGACCGGAAATTCATCGCCGTCGCGCACGCACATCCGGAGAAGCCGCCGATCCTGGAAGCCACCGACAGCAAATGGATTGGATGGAAGGACGGACTGGCCGGCGCCGGCATCACGATCGACTTTGTGGACGAGTCGTTCCTACGCCCCTATTACGAGCGAAAGATGGGTCAGGGGGACTGATGGAGTTCAAGTTCCCCCATACGCCCCACCTTGCCTGGCTCGGCTCCGGGTCGCCAAGAGCGGACAAAGTGTTGTCGTCCAGCGAAGCGCGCGATTTCCTCAGCACGCCGATTGGCGTGGAGGAGAAAGTAGATGGGGCGAATATTGGTATCTATTTGGATACGGCTGGGACGCTTCGGGTGAAAAATCGTGGCACGGTCCTGCGACCGGGCAGCCATCCACAGTTTCAGGCTTTGTGGCCGTGGCTCGCGCAGCGCTACGGCAGCCTTCAAAAAGGGTTGACGGGCCACCTGGCGCTGTTCGGCGAGTGGTGTTTTGCCGTACACACCGTGCGCTATCGAAATCTGCCAGACTACTTCATCGCCTTTGATGTGTACGACCGAGGCGTGGGAGAGTTCTGGAGCGCAGCACGCCGTGATGAATGGGCACGGGCTCTGGATATCGTCACGGTACCGATCGTCGCCACGGGGAGGTTTACGGTCTGCGAACTCGAGCGACTCCTATCCTCGCTCCCGTCGCGCTTTGGGGACCAACCGGCGGAGGGGCTGTACCTGAGGAAGGACAAAGACGGCTGGCTCGAGAGCCGTGCGAAGATGGTGCGGCCGGAGTTTGTGCAGGCCATCGGAAAGCATTGGACCAAACGCGCTTTGGAAGAGAACCTCTTAAGCCAGACCGCAACGGGGATAAACGTTGAATGAAATAGAATCGGCCTCGTTCCATCCGCGCTTTTCGACATTCATCGGCAGCCCGATCATGGCTCTTTTTTTGGGTTAACCGGTCGCATCCTGCGCGTTCCTAGGGCGTGATTTCGAGGAGATTGAGGGTGTCGCGCTCGAACATTGCTTCCATCTTGTCCATGTTGAGACGGGGGAGATTGGTGCCCTCCAACATGTTGTTTAACCCGCGCATGCCGGCGAGGCTGGCTTCCACTGTGGTGAAGGGATAGTCGGTTCCGAAGAGGAGTTTGTTCCAGACGCCGTACTCCTGTAACAGCATCAGCGAATGATAGAGCTGGAAGGGGCGGTAGTGGAGGGCGGAGCAGTCGGCATAGACGTTGGGGTGCTTGCGGATGGTGACCACGCTTTCGCCTTCGTAGGGGTGCGACAGGTGGGCCATGATGATCTTGACCTTGGGGAAGCGCGTGGCAACGTCGTCGAGGTGGCGGGGCAGGGTGCAGTCGAGCGGCGCCTGGGCGACAAAGGTGGTGCCGGTGTGAAGAAGGACGGGTAAGTTGTGGCGAGTGGCGTACTCCCAGAGATAGTCAAAGCGGCGGTCGTTGGGATAGAAACCGGCGTACATCGACAGTAACTTGATGCCCTTGAGTTTAAGGTCTTGGTGGCCTTCGATCATTTCGTCCTGCCAGCCGGGCTGGGTGGGGTCGAGGGACATGAAGCCGATCAGGTTGTCGGGATGCCGGGCGACATAGGCGGCTACTTCCTGGTCGGGGACCCAGAGGCCGGAGAGCCTGGCTTTGCCGCCGAAGACGATGGTGCGGGTGCAGCCGGCGGCGGTGGCGGCGTATTCGTCCCAACGAACGGTGAGGTCGACTTCAACGTCGCCGCGGGCGCGTTTGGCCTGGTTCTTGAAGTCTTCGGAGAAGTGCTTTGGGTACTCCCAAAAATGGCTATGGCAATCGACAATCACGAAGGTCAGGATATCGTATACTGGCCGTTCGGTTGTGAAGACATCGGTACGAGTAGCCGCGATCAGCGCGTTGACCAAGCCGGGTGAGCGGGATGGCAATCTTGCGTTGATTGGGGAATGGTGCGACCGGGCGGCGGACGAGGGCGCGCAACTGGCCCTGTTTCCGGAACTGTCGGTGTGCGGGTTTGTTCCGAACCATCCGTTAGGTGACCATGCGGCCTGGTTGCGGGAGGCGTTGCTGGGTGCGCGGAGGATGGCGGAGCCGCTGACCGGCGAGACAGTTCGAGCGTTGACGGAGATCGCCGGATCGGCAGGTTTGATGGTGGCCGCGGGCATGCTGGAGGACGCGGGCAACACGTTCTATAACAGCACCGTGTTGGTGGACGAGGACGGATTGGCGGGAGTGTGGCGCAAGATGCATGTGCCGATGTTCGAAATGCCGTTCTATAGCGGGGGGCCGGCGCCTGAGGTGGTGGAAACGGGGCTGGGACGGATTGGCGCGAATATCTGCTTTGACGCGCTGCTACCGGAATCGACACGGCTGCTGGCGGTGGAGAACGTCGAAGTGGTGCTATTTCCGTTCGCGGCCGACCCTGCGCCGGGGACCGCCGCGGCGTGGGCGGAATGGGCGGGTCCGCCGCTGCGCGCACGGTGCGTGGAGAACGGGGTGTTCGGCATCGCCTGCAACTACGCGGGCCATGTGCGGTATGCGGGGGTCGAGCAGACATTCCCCGGTGGCGCGATGGTGGTGGGACCCCGCGGAGAGGTGCTGGCGCAGCAACTGGATGGTGCGCCCATGCTGGTGGCGAACATCGAGGCGGAGACGTTATTGCGGGCTCGCGCCGACCCCGACTATCTGTTCCGCTACCGGCGGCCCCATCTCTACGGCCCACTCGCCGGATAAAAGGAGCGTAGAATGGCGAATCATGGAGAGACGCGGGTTTCTTGAGGGAATCGCCGCCGCGCCGGCAGCGGCCGCGGCAGCGCAACAGACTTATGCGCAGCGTACGCGGGGGTTACCGAAGCTAACGATCAAGCAGGTGTATCCGATCCTCACGAGCGCCGGAGGTCGCTATCAATGGGTGATCGTGAAGGTGATCACCAGCGAGCCCGGCCTGTACGGTATCGGGTCAGCGAGTAATGTCCACCAGGCATTCACGGTGGCGGCGTCGATCGAGAAACACATGGCGCCGTTTTGGGTGGGCCGCGACGTGGACCGTATCGACGATATCTGGTACGCCACTAACTACCGTAACTACCGGCGCAGCGACACCATCCTGAATAATGCGTTGAGCGGGCTGGATATGGCGCTTTGGGACATCAAGGGCAAGCGCGCGGGGATGCCGGTCTACGACCTGTTAGGCGGCAAGGTGCGCGACGCTGTGCCTTGTTACGGGCATGCCGATGGGCGGTCGATGGACGAAGTGGCCGATGGGGTGAAGAGCTTCATGGACCGCGGCTTCCGGCATGTGCGCGCGCAGATGGGAGGCTATGGCGGGGGCGGAATGATTCCGCCGGGCCAGGGACGGAGGATCCAGGGCGGATTCGCGGGTCCGGCCTTCGACGAAGAGCAGTATGTCGACGCGATCCCGAAGCTGTTCGAGCATCTGCGCGTGAAGTTAGGCAAGGACGTGAAGCTGATTCATGACGTCCATGAACACTTGTCGCCGGCGATGGCGGTGGAACTGGCGCGGCGGATGGAGCCCTATAGGATGTTTTTCGTCGAAGACATTCTGCCGCCCGAACTGGTCCAGTGGTACCGCAACATCAAGCAGGTGACCTCGACGCCGATGGCGATGGGCGAGATCTTCACGAATCCGCAGGAGTGGGTGCCATGTATTACCGAACGGATCATCGACTTTGCGCGGCATCGGATTTCGACGGTGGGCGGCATTACGCCGGCGCGCAAGATCGCGGCGCTGTGCGAAGCGTTCGGCGTGCGCACGGCGTGGCAGGAAGGCGGCGATAACGATCCGGTGAATTTCGCGGCGGCGTGTCATATCGACTTGTCGTCGTCTGCGTTTGGAGTTCAGGAAGAGAACCGCTGGCCGGAACTCGTGCACGAAATGCTGCCTGGGACTCCGAAGCTGCCCGATGGCTACGCCTATGTGAACGAGGCTCCGGGGCTGGGCATCGACATCAACGAAACGATGGCGCGCAAGTACCCGATGGAGCCGCCG
>JAEUQD010000772.1 GCA_016789925.1 Bryobacterales bacterium
GCCTCGGTGAGGCCGCCCACGATCTCGTTGCCGTGGTCGGACAGACGAAAGAGGCCGCGCTTCGGCCGGTCGTTCGCAATGTCCCATTCGTGCGCCGGCAGGTAGTTGGTGGCGGCGAGTTGATGCAGAAAGTAGAAGTCGGCGAGGTGCACGAGCTGGTCAAGGTAACGTGGGTCGCGGGTCTTCCAACCCAGCCGCGACAGCACCTGGAGGGCGTTTCCGTTGACCTCGGCGGTTTGCGCCGGAAGCGGCGCGTTCTTCCATCGGTAGGGAGCCTTGGCCACCATGTCGTTGGCGATGTCCCGCATCCGGAAGTACCATGGCGTTTCGCCCAGCACTTCGGTGATCGGCAACAGTCCGTCCTTCATGTATTCGCTCGACCCGAACATCACCCGGTCCATATCGAGTGCCGGATGTACGAAGCCGCGCCCGCCCGGCTGGAGGTCATCGCTCAGGTGGCCCACCCGGCGCGTGAGCAGCATCTCCTGGCGGAGGATCTGGCGCATGCTCGTCTCGTACAGGTAAGGTTCGGTGAAGTAAGCTGCCAGGACCATGAATGGATAGAGGTCCGCGGCAGAGTCCTGGACAACCCAATTTGGATCATTCTCCCTCCGAGGCAGCAGCCCAGTAACCGGGTCGGCTAGCCTCAGCCAGGCATGCATCACCCGGTTGCTGCGATCCAGGGCCTCCCCGGCCATCCGGCCATTCTGTCTGGCTTGGGACGCCCATTCCGGCTCAGCGGCGGCGGCTTGGAGGGTAGACAGCAGGAACAAACAAACAGGCACGACGCGAATCAGACCCATAATTCCTCATTATGGCGACTCTCGCCACATCCATCTAGCCCCTGCCGCGCCTTCCCCATCGTCTTGCGCTACAATCCCACGAATGACGCGCCGATTTTTTGTCTCCGTCGCCCTGGCCAGCGCGCAGACCGCGCCGCGGCCCGTGGAATCGTTTGATGAGCATGGTCCCCTGATCATTGAGCGGAAGCGCGAGGGAAAACCGCGCGCGGGTCAAGTGGTGGCGGCGATTCAGCCGCACTCCGACGATATCCCGATCTTCGCCGCGGGGACCTTCTTCAAGCTGATGGACGAAGGCGCCACGGGCTACCTGATTCGGGTGACCAATGACGACATGGCGGGTCCGGGCTGGTATGCGGAAACGGTGTCGACCAACGAGCGGGATGAGTACGCGGTGGCGAAGGTGTTCGGGGTAAAGAAGAATTACGACCTGAACTACAACAACCACACGATGGACAACATCGCGCGCAGCGAGTTGCGGGGGCGCTTCATCTTCCTCTTCCGGTTGTTGAAGGTGAACACGGTGATCTCGTACGATCCGTGGGGGCACTACGAGGAGAATCCGGACCACTATGTGACGGCCGCGTGCGTCGAAGCCGCGTGCTGGATGGCTGGGGGGTCGAAGGACTATCCCGAGCATTTCGACGCAGGGTTGAAGCCGCATGGCGTGCGCGAGAAGTATTACTTTTCGAGGTTCCAGCAGCGTGTCAATCGCGTGGTGGACACGACGCCTTGGGTGGAAAAGAAGATCGACGTGAATGCGGAGAACAAGGCGCAGGGTCCGGCCGGGGAGAACGGCGCCAGGCTGCGGGCGCGGCTGGCCCGGGAAGGTAAGAAACTGCCACTACTGGGCGATAACGATACGACCGCAAACCGAAACTACATCCGCGAGTTTGTCATGGCACAGGACCGGGAGACAGGCAGGAAGTACGGCCTGGAGTATGCCGAGCAGTTTCACTACATCGGTCCGGAGCCCAACCGCGTGCAGGAACACATTCAACGTCACGCGGTGCCGAGGTAGTCGCGGACGAGGCGCGACATATCGAGGGCGCCGCGGCTCTCGAGTGCGGCGATGACGCCTTCCCGATCCTCGGGTGGGCGGTTCTGGCTCACTTTCCACTTCCCCTCGATGGAGGCAACTCGTAACTCGACGCCCACAATGGCGCTCAGGAGTTTGTCGATGTAATCCTTGGGCGCGTCGTCGACGCTCCACGGCTGCGGCTGGTGAAGTTCCTGGGCATTGGTGAGAGCGCGGACGTTTTCGAGGAGCCACGCAGTGTCATGAATGAACTGGAGTGTTCCGCGGGCGTGCACGGTGACATAGTTCCACGTCGGCACCACTTTGCCATGTTCTGTCTTGGAAGGGTACCAGGATGGGCTGACGTAGTGCTGCGGCCCGTGAAAGATGGCGAGGGCTTCACCGCCGGCGTGGTCGCGCCAGTGATGGTTGGCGCGCGCCATGTGGCCGCGTAGAACGATATGCTCATCGCCGCAGTAGAGCAGCGGCAGATGCGTGACGCGGAGTTCTCCACCCCCAGGGCTGACGAGAGTGGCCAGCGGGTAGTGTTCGACGAGTGCGCGGAGGACTTCGGGCCTGGACTCGACGAAGTGCGCAGGATTGTACATGCCTGCCAGTCTGCCACACTGATATACTTCCCAACCGTGCGCTTGTTGATTCTGACCGCCCTGCCGCTGCTTGCAGCCGAACCCGAACAGACCGTCAAGTTGCGGGCCTTAATGGCCGCGACACCCTCCGCCGGTTACCGGGAAACGGTGCTGGCGCTCAAGCCAGCGCTCCCGCTGGAGATGGTTTCCTCGGTAGCCGTGGATGGAGCGGGTCTGGTGTATATTCTCCAGCGAGGTAAGCAAACGGATCCGGTGGTGGTGGCGAGGAGGGACGGTACGGTGCTGCGGACGTGGGGGTCGGGTATGTACACGATCCCGCACAGCATTCGCATCGACCCGGAGGGGAATGTGTGGACGGTAGACGCGGGGGATTCCACCATCCGGCAATTCACGCCGCTCGGCCGCCAGATCCGGAAAATGTCGGTCGAACTGCCCAGCAAGCCGAACGGCCCGTTTTGCGGCGCGGCGGACATTGCGTTCGCGGCCAACGGACATTTCTATATTGCGGACGGCTATCAGAACACCCGTGTGATTGAATTCGATAAGGACGGCAAGCGGCTGCGGGAGTTTGGGACGCCGGGAACGGGTCCCGGCGAACTGGACCATCCACATGGCATTGCGGTGGCCAAAGACGGGACCGTGTATGTCGCGGACCGGGAGAACGGCCGTGTCCAGCGATTCTCTGCTCAGGGCAAATACCTGGGCCTGTGGGATCACTTGGGGAAGACGTTTTCCCTGAAGCTGACCGCCAAGGGCGAACTGTGGATCGGCACGCAGCCGCGCAACGTTCCGAACGGCGCGGAAGGTTGGCTGGTCAAGGTGGACCCCACCAGCGGAAAGCCGCTCGCGCGGATTGACACGTTCGGACACTCGATTGAAGTGACGCCGGAGGGCGAGGTGCTGACCGGGCGGAGACCCGGTTCAGCGCTGCTGTTCTCGCCTCGTTAGAATTCCATCGCGTTGAGTTCGGCTTCGAGGGCGGCCTTCTTGCGGCGCAATTCGGCCTGACGGTCGCGCAGAGCAGCCAGCTTCGCTTCCTGGGCGGCCAACTGAGCCGCGTACTTCTGGGCTTGCTCCTGTTGGCCGGCCACACGGCTAAGCGAAGTCATGTTCTCGCGAATGCGGTTTTGGTCCTGAGCGGTTTCCTGGATTTCCTGGTCGGTCCGGCGAAGGTCGCCATCCACCTGTACGATCTCCCGCTTCTTATCCAGGATCTGTTGAAGGCCCCGCTTGGCGGGAGCAGGAATTCCGGTGGCGGAAACGAGGGACGCGATGAAGTCCGGCGTGAGATTCATGGCGGAATAGGATTGCGAGAGCAGGCGCTCCTCTTCCACCGGGAATGTCTCGCTGGCGGAAGGCGCGAGCTTCACTTCAAAACG
This sequence comes from Bryobacterales bacterium, assembly GCA_016789925.1. Classification (GTDB taxonomy): domain Bacteria; phylum Acidobacteriota; class Terriglobia; order Bryobacterales; family Bryobacteraceae; genus JADLDI01. The sequence goes on from JAEUQD010000772.1 coordinate 3,806, forward strand.
CCATGCCTTGGCCGTCGTTTCCAAAGGCTTCTGGTTGAGGAGTTTGTAGTCGGGCCGGGCCGGATGCTCGATGATGAGCGTTTTGGGCTTGGCGTCAATGTTGCGGATGGAGTACGTCTTGGTTTCTTTTACGGATGACCGCGTAGAGAGAACACCGCGACGGTAGCTGGCTTCGCGAATGACCCCAGCCGAGGAGTCGAAGCGGGTGGTGATGCGCGTGCCAATGTCTATGCCGTAGGAGATGAGGCGCTTGTCGCCGGTCTTGACCGTTTCAAAGAGAGCCTCGCCCGCATAGGTGCCGGAATCGTACACGGTGATGGGCCCTCCGTCGAGCGTCTTACCCGACGAGTTGGTGAGTTCGGCAGCGTTGAGGGGATGCT
>JAEUQD010000781.1 GCA_016789925.1 Bryobacterales bacterium
AAACCCATCGACATCAGCTTAATGCCGTCTTTCTCGATGGGGACAATGCGGTTGCCCATGGCGAACGGCTGCTCGTTGACCCCCATCATCAGGGGAACGTTCGGTCCATACACATCGGCATCGAGCAGACCCACTCGGTGACCTAACTTGCCGAGAGAAATGGCCAGGTTCACCGCAACGGTGGTTTTGCCGACTCCCCCCTTGCCGCTGCCAACGGCAATGACGTACTTCACACCGGGGATCGGTTGTTTGGGCTGTTCCGCGCCTTGAGGATGCATTCCCTTTCAGTTTAGAGGACCTGACGGCTATGCTCTATAGTTTGAGTTCCTATCGCCCGCTATTCCGCAATCCGCACCTGGCCACGATCGCCGCATCCTACTGGCCAAGACGAATGGACGAGCGCCGGTTTCCCGTCGAGGCTAAGCTGTTCCGTCCGGAGACGGACGTCCAAGTATTGATCCACAAGCAGCAACCGCAGGGCGAGGCGCGGGGCGACGTCGTACTGGTGCATGGGCTGGAGGGGTCGGCCGATTCGCCCTATATGCGCAGCCTTGCACAGACGCTCCTCGAGGCCGGCTACGCTACGCATCGCATGAACATACGGACCTGCGGCGGCACCGAATTCATGTGCAACACCTTCTACCACGCAGGGCTGACCACAGACCTGTTCGCCTATGTCATGGATTTGGACCGGCGGCGGCGCACTCCAGCCTGGGTCGTGGGCTTTTCCCTGGGCGGCAATATGGCGCTCAAACTGGCCGGCGAGATGGAATTGGACGCAGCACGGGTGCTGGCGGGTGTGGTGGCTGTCTCCGCGCCGGTGGATTTGAAGGCGTGTGCGCTACGCCTGGCGGAACGGGGTAACTGGCTGTATCAACGGCACTTCCTCAAGAGCATGCGGAGGCGCCTGAAGATGCGGCGCGACGTGCTGGGAGACCTGCTTCGGGACGAAGGCGGGCTACCCTTCCGGTCCGTCTACGAGTTTGACGATCTCATCACCGGGCCGGCCTTCGGATTCGATGGCGCGGATCACTACTACCGAACGCAATCGGCGAACCAGTACACTCACCGCATCGAAGTCCCGGCCCTGGTGGTGGCATCGCAGGACGATCCTTTGATCGCGCCTGAAGTCTATGAACCGCTCCGAGGGAACTCCAACATCCAACTGCTGCTGACCACTCATGGAGGACACTGCGGTTTTCTCGGCCGCGGCCGGCGAAACTGGTTGGACGAGCAGATCCGCGATTGGATCAGTAACGGGCACGGGTAGCCCGGCCTTCCGTCTCACCGCGGAGCCAGACGAAGAGCGGGGCGTGGGGCACGGGCGACGGCCAGGAGAGCCGGATCCGCAACTGCTGAAGGTAGCTTTCGCCGGGCAACGGAGTCGGCAGGCCGGGAACCGTCACTGCATCGGTCGCGTTCCAACCCACTTTCTCAATTAATTCGAGATCGCGGCCGGTCAGGATGCCGATGTAGGTATTCTCCGGGCCCTGTTCGTCGGTCAACTTGAACGACTCAATGCGCGGCGCGCGCACCACTCGGCCCAAGGACCTCGGATCCGAACCGCCGTCGCCGTTGTGGAACGTCAGGCTCAGGTTGCAGCCACCGGGCCAGCGACCAGGATCGAACGAGAGGTAGTAGCTGCCCAACTGAACGGATTCGAGCTTTACGCCGTCCCTCGGCGCGCCGACCGCGGCGGTCACCTTCGGCGCCGTCAGGTTGTCGCAACCCAGAGTAGCCGAGGCGGTCGCCGTGGGATTCTCCACCGAGAGCAGAGCGCTCAGAAAGAATCCGGCCGGCAGTTCACCGTCGCGGACAGCGACAGGCAGGTCGGGCGGCTGGGAGACGGCGGCCTGGACAACACGCGGACGAGGCCCGGTGATGAACAGCGCCTTGCTCAAGACGATCGGCTCGGCGTAGCCGTCAACGGCAAGGCGCAGGTCGTAGGCGGCGTTGGGTTTGAGATCGCCCGGCGCGGTCATCCGAGCCAAACGGTGGCCGTCCACCGGGGGATCGAGCTGAATCTGAAACCCGTCGGCTTCGGCGCTTTCGATCGCCGCCAGATCCTGCCCTTCCAGCAGGATGCGATGCTCTCTCTCACCCGCGTGTACTTTCAAGGGGAGGCGGGTGAGTTTGGGTGGGTCCTTGAGAATGCGCAGTGCGGCTTCGCGCGGCTGGTTGTCGGACTGAAGAAAGTAGAGCGAATACTGTCCGGCGGCGAGACTGGTGGTGTCGATCTCCATTTCAATCGACTCCTGAGGGCCCCGGCGCGGCCCTGAGGGTAGCGTAAACGGAACGTTCAGCGGCGTGCCGTAGCGGTCGCCTTTTCGCTGCAAAGTGATCTTCTCGACGAATTCGAAATCGGCGCCAGTCAGCGTGACCACCTGCTTGCCGGCAAACTGGCGGAGCCTGTTTTGCGAGGCAGGTGTTGGCATTACAGTGGAAAATGAAGGTAGTTCATAAAGGTGCAGGTGACCCTGAACCGGGAACGGGTCCCAATCCCATTCGCCGTGTAGCGTATAGACACCGGGTTTGAGGTTGGCGCGCGACAGGTCCAGTTCCAGGCCTTGGCGGTCCGGCACCGCGCCCACCGAAATCGGAGTCGATTCGTTTTCCGCCGACTTGAGGACCCAATTCTTAGCGCGGCCCACTAGCGGCCAAGCGTTTCCGGCGATGGTGACCCGAACGACGCTCCGGAGGTTGACGGGGATATGGTTTAGGCTGTCGATCGTGATTTGGGGCGGGAGGGGACCGGGGGCGCGCATCGCCCAGAGGTAGGCAAGGCGGGTTCTACCCTGCGAGGCTTCCCGCTTTCCGCACAAGGCGGTCGCGCCGGGGATTTGCTGGGCATACATCGACCGGAAGTCGCTGTTCGGAAACAGGATCGTCTTCATATTCAGCGCCATGGCGGTGCTGCCGGCGGCCAGGCCCACCGTCGAGCCGAAGAACATCCCGGCGACAATGGTCGCCAGCCCGGCGGTCTGGGAAAGGCGCTGCGCGCCGGTGGGCGAAATCGGATCGTAGGCCGACAGCGCCGGATTCACGTTCCGGATGATGGCCAGCGTCTGCTGGTCCATGGGAGCGTTGCGGTCG
>JAEUQD010000783.1 GCA_016789925.1 Bryobacterales bacterium
ACCGCGCGCCTCGGCCAGCGCGATACTCTCCGACAGCAGGCGGCCTTTCGGAAGCGGTGTGCGGATCGTGGCGACGGGGCGATGGTCCTGCTCAACGACCACCTCGACGCCCTGTTGGACCTTGGCCAGGATGGCGTGAACGTCGCGGGCGAGTTCGGCTTCGGTAATGCGGAGCGTGCCCATATCCATGATCATAGCGGTTATTCCTCCTCATCGGCTTCGGCATCGAGCGCGGCTAGCAGTTCCGTGTGGCCCTTCTGGGGCCCATGTGGGGACCCCGATTTCTGCAGGCGAATCGTTTGAAGTACTTAGCCTTGTCGTAGCCGGAGCGGAAGAGGGGCAGCGGTTGACGCCGCGGGCGGTGGGGTGGACGGGGGGCCGGGGGATCACGAAGCGGAGTTTGCGGGCCATTTGTGGAGGAAGTGGGGGTTCGGGGGGAGAATACTCTCCGAAATTAGGGGTTGTCCCCGGAAGGGCCCGGGCAAAGGCCCGTCGATGACGCTGACGCCGGAAGGCGCCGGTCCGGGGCAGTCGGTAACAATCCCGCTCCCGCCGGCCCCCAAGGGCGAAGCGCCTAAGCCGGAGCAGAAGAAGTAGTCTTCCCCAGGCTTGCGGAGGTGGCGGAATTGGCAGAGGCACTAGCTTGAGGTGCCAGCGGGAGCAATCTCGTGGGGGTTCAAGTCCCCCTCTCCGCATCATAGATTCTAAAGAAGTTAATGAGGCTGACCAGAAATGGTCGGCCTTAATTTTTGGGGGACTGTGCCCGTATTTGTGCCCATCGCTCAGGCCGAGGTCGTCGGAAAAATCGAAGAAACGGAGGCCGCAAGCCAATCTCACGGCAGATGAACGATCAGTAAGCGCCTGCGCGGCCCACCGCCATAGGGACCGCCGTCGCTACTCCACCTTTCCTCCGAAACCTCAAGACCAGATTCTCGAAGGCGCCGTCTCACGTCGCGATAATCTTCATCGGGCCACCAATACCCATCCGTTGTGTACACTACCAACGAAGGGTCTCCGCGACGAGCCGCCTCCTCTAGTCGCGTGGAGATTTCGCGCAAACGTCGTTCGCTTTCCTCTCGTCGGAACGCCTCATTCTTTGCTCTTTCGTCCTTCAAACCCCGAAGCCATTCGCGCAAACCACCCTTCTCCACGGGAGCTAGTCCCGGTCCAGAAGGCATCTTGGCCAATGCTTCGCGGCGCAATTCGGAAAGCCTCTGTGGATCAATGGTCATGATGGTCCGATTGTCCCACAGGAGAGTCCAGACACAATTTAGGCGCTAGGCTTTGTCCGGCCAGCTTGCATTAGGGACTTGGCAATCTGGATATCGTCGGTATCCACGATGTTATAGCGGCGTTCCATGGAATCCTCTTGTGTCCGCTGATTTTCATTCTCACGACCTGGGGAACCCCATCGCGGCGCATGTTGCGTACCGCCGTCCTCCGGAGGTCGTGAAACTTCAGTTCGGGCACTCCCGCCCGCTTGCAAGTCTGTTCCCATGCCCAGCGGAAATCTTTGATCTGTTCGCCTTGGCGATTGAAGACCCACGGCGAATCCGGCCACTTCTCATCACGTTCCTTCTTGGCGGCGGTCAAGAGGTCGTTCATGTCGCCTTCGCAAATCGGCCTCCGCGGGCCTCCGCGGGTCGGGGCCTCCGCGGGGCCTCCGCGGGTCGGCCTGGCCCGTCACTATGGCACTTTGGCTGAAATGCAATTGGCGAACGACAAAAGCGCAGATAACCGCCACACATCGTGTCCGATCTCGACGGAAAACTCGGCGTATCCGGGCGATCTCACAGCCCCACATCTGACCCGATCTCAGCAATCTGATGAAATACTCCCCAGAATCCCGCACGCCGGTCGAAACAGCCCGGCCAGATTTGGGGAAAAGTTCCAATGGGACGGGTCGCACTGTCCCGCCGATTCAGCCCTTCCCCCATGCTCCCCACCGGCCCGGCCTCCCCTTGGCGAGCCTGGCGCCTTTGCGTGAGCACAGGACCCACCGCCATGCAAATATCCTCCAACCAGGAAACACCATCGTTGTCTCGTTACATCTGAAATCGAGCCATGGCTGGGTCGGTCGGCTGAGTCGGTCCGGCTGAGTCGGTCAGCCTGGCCTGAACACTTCGCGACTTCCTGGCCTCATAGAATCAACAATATACAGGAATTGACGCGTCTCACTTCTGTCTCGCAATTGTTTTCGACCCCATCATTTCAATCACTTGCGGCCAAGACACGGTTCGCCAAATTCGCGAGGAGGACAGCGCTGAGTCGGTCGGTCGCTGAGTCGGTCAGCCTCACGTGAACGCTGTCCTCATGCGCGGAAGTGTGGACACATCCTGCGAGTTCTGAAAGTGACAAGAATACCTGTTCGAGGAAGGAGTGGCCTGTCCAAGATTGACAGTTTTGGCCACGTGGGCTACGCTCAGGGCTGAAAGGAGTCGACACCCAATGAACGTACATCTCACCCAAGAGCTTGAGCACCTCGTCCAAAGCCGGGTCAAAAGTGGCCGCTATGCCTCAGCCAGTGAAGTTGTCAGGGACGCATTGCGCTTGCTGGCGGATCGTGACGAGATGATGGAGCTTCGCAAGCAGGAGCTCCGCACGAAGATCGCGCAGGGTCTCGATTCTCTCCAACGTGGCGAAGGCGTGGATGGCGATGAGTTCTTTGCTCAGCTTGAGCGAGAAGAATCTGCCTTTGAAAAACCCCCGGCAGCATGAAGCGATTCAAACTCTCGCCCGAAGCGTCCGGCGATATCAGAGAGATCTGGAGCTACATCGCCGCAGACAGCGTTAAGGCTGCCCGTAAAGTTCGCTTGAGCCTCTTTGATGCCTGCCAGCGCCTAGCCGAGAACCCTCGCATCGGCCATGTCCGCGAGGACCTGACTGACCAAGCGGTTCTGTTTTGGCCGGTCGGCTCCTATCTGATCATCTACGATCCACAGAGCAAGCCATTGTCAATTGTTCGAGTCGTCCATGGTGCACGTAATGTTCCAAGCCTCTTCTGATCGACACCTTTGTTTGCGACTTGCGGCCAAGACACGGTTGGCCAAATCCGCGAGGAGGACAGAGCGCTCCGCCGCCTTCGCCAGATAGACCGCCGCCAAAAGCACCGCCCCCTCAACCCCGGCACGCCAGAGCCCACGCCCCAAGGCCATTCCCAGCCGCCGGTGGCCTCCAAGCCCCATCTTTTCAATCACCTGCCAAACGAAATCCCCTTCTCAACCAGCAAACAATATCTTTTTCTCTTGACATCCGATAACCAATCGTGATACTCTTCCAAGCAGAGAGGACTAGTGTGTCTTGCCCCCACCAAACAAGGGGCAAGACACACTGGTCCTTTTTCATTTCCCGGAAAGGATTTTCCCAATGCCGAATCAGTCTGGACCCACCTCTACCACGGGCAAGGCCGCGTCGTCGCGCAATGCCATGCGTCACGGACTCACCAACCTCCATCCGGTCGTCACTGAAGCCGACCGCCCCGAATACGAAGCCCTCCGCGAACACCTCCGCCCGTCGGCTTCCTCCAGGACCTCACCGTCCAGCGTCTCGTCAACGCCGCCTGGAACATGCAGCGCTGCCTGAAGCTCGAAAACCTGGTCATGGAGAGCATCGACGGCCTCCACCCCCTCGCCCATCCCGACGCGCAGAAGCAGGCCGCTCTCTTCCAGCGCTACTACCTCCGCTTCGAAGGCTCCTATCGCGCCAACCTCCGCGAACTGGAACGTCTCCAGCGCCTCCAACTCCTCCAGGATGTCCATTTCGGAGAGGAACACGCCGTCAGTGCCCTCCACGATCTCCAGTTATATCAACGCTTTGCGAAACAAAATGGCCTGCCGCCCCAATCGGTCCCGGAACCGGCCCAAAACCCGCAACCCCTGTCAAATCAACAGGGTGCGAAACGAAATCCCGCCCCCCCTCCAGCGGTCGGCCGCAACTCCCCCTGCCCCTGCGGCTCGGGCAAAAAGTACAAGCGCTGCTGCGGCGTCAACGCTCCCCCCATCCTCTACGCCGCCTAATAGAATCAACAATCTGCGAAACGAAACGGCTTCCTGAATTCGATTTGGATAGGCCGCGCGGCGAAACGATTATATGGCGTTCTTGAGACGCCGTGAGTTGGTCACCACGGAGGTGTGCGTTCTGTCCCCCTCACCGGATGGAGATGGTGTACCGGCCGGAAGGCAGGCTGCCGGGGTTGACGTGTTCGGCGCTGGGTGGAGCGTCGGGCCACGAGATGGATCGGCTCAGCCGGCATGCTCCGCCGGGAACGGTATTGCTCGCCAAGGGACTGAATCCCGAAAACGGCGGCGCGGAGCGCTGATCAGCGGCGGCCAGACCGGCTATGGGATGAGCGTGGTTCCCGGGTGAAGGCTCGCCAGCGCCTGGTCCATGGTGGCGACTGAGCCGCCACGGCTTTGCGCCAACAGGACAAGGTAGGCGTCAGTGACTTGTTTGTGGCCGAGGATTCCTTGAGTCGGTAGATCGAGATAGGAGACATCGTCCGGCCAGAACTCATGTCGTGGAAGGGCGGAGATGGCTGCGAGGAGATGTTTTGCGGACTCCGCCGTCGCATCCACGCCGGCGCGAAGATGGAAGCGGAAGAGCGCACCCTGCGTGATCGGGCAGGTTGCAAAGCGGTGCCCCTGGCGGAACCACGCTCCGGCGCGCGCGTTCAGACTGTGCTCGGGCGTGGCCAGAGCGATCAGCACATTGGAGTCGAGTAAGTAGACCTTACTCTTCTTCATCGAGGGCCTTGACATCCTCGGTAGTTACGGGCCGAGTGCACCGGAACGTGGGGAACCCATAGTCGCTCATCTGAATCGACGCGCCCTTGCTTGTCTTCACGGATTGCAGGATGAGGTCGCCGACCACTCGGCCCAGGCTCCGGTTCTGATCCCGAGCGATGGCCTTGGCGAGGTAGTAGGCTTCATCGGAGATGTCGAGGGTGGTCCGCACAATCGCATCATAGCACAAGAACACAACCTGCACGAGTCAAGGCTGAGTCGGTCGGCTGAGTCGGCTGAGTCGCGGCTGAGTCGGTCAGCCTAGCCTGAGCACTTCGCGATTTCCTAGCCTCATAGAATCAACAATATATAGGAATTGACGCGTCTCGCTTCTGTCTCGCAATTGTTTTCGACACCATCATTTCAATCACTTGCGGCCAAGACACGGTTCGCCAAATCCGCGAGGAGGACAGACCGATCCGTCGCCTTCACCAGATAGACCGCCGCCAAAAGCACCGCCCCCTCAACCCCGGCACGCCAGCCCGCGCCCCAAGGCCATTCCCGCCGCCGTTGGCGTCCAAGCCCCATCCTTTCAATCACCTGCCAAACGAAATCCCTTTCGTAACCGGTAAACAATATCTTTTTATCTTGACATCCGATAACCAACCATGATACTCTCCCAAACAGAGAGGACCAGTGTGTCTTCCCCCACAAAGGGGCGAGACACACTGGTCCTTTTTCATTTCTCCGGAAAGGATTTCTATCATGCCGAATCAACCTGGACCGACAAGCCAAGCAGGCAAGGCCGCGTCGTCGCGCAATGCCATGCGTCATGGTCTCGCCTCCAGCGCCTCCAACTCCTCCAGGATGTCCATTTCGGAGAGGAACACGCCGTCAGCGCGCTCCACGATCTCCCGTTATATCAACGCGTTGCGAAACGAAATGGCCCCACGCCCCAACCCGCGGCATCTCTTACCAAAGAACCGGCGAAAAACCCGCAACCCCTGTCAAATCAACAGAGTGCGAAACGAAATCCCGCCCCAAGACCGACGGTCGGTCGCAATTCCCCTTGCCCCTGCGGCTCCGGCAAAAAGTACAAGCGCTGCTGCGGCGTCAACGCTCCCCCCATCCTCTACGCCGCCTAATAGAATCAACAATCTGCGAAACGAAACGGCTCCCTGAACTCAATTTGGATAGTCCGCGCGGCGAAACGATTATATAGCGTTCTTGAGCCGCCGTGAATTGGTCACCACGGAAAGGCTCGAAAGCACCATGGCGGCGGCCGCGAGTATGGGCGTTAGAACACCGGTAGCGGCGAGCGTGATACCCACGCCGTTATAGATAAAAGCCCAGAAGAGATTCTGCGCGATGACGCGCCGCGCGCGGGCCGCGATAGTAAACACGTCCAGGACGCGGAGCAGCGAAGGGTGCATCATCACGACCGGCGCCGCTTGCATGGCAATATCGGCCCCGGTGCCTAGTGCGATGCCTAAATCGGCTGCGGCCAAGCCGGGCGCATCGTTCACGCCATCGCCCACCATGGCGACCGTTCGTCCCGCCTTCTGAAACGATTTGACGATCTCCGCCTTCTCTTCCGGCAGGACTTCGGCGCGAAACTCATCCACACCCAGTAGCCGCGCGATGGCGGCAGTCGTTTCCTGGCCATCGCCTGAAACGAGTGCCGTTCGCAGTCCGCGCGCCTCGAGCGCAGCCACCAGTTCCCGCGCCTCCGGCTTCACCGTGTCGCCAAACGCGATCAGCCCGGAACGTCCGCCGGCCGCCCAGAAGGCGACCGTGTGGCCTAAGGCTTCGTGGTGGCTCGCATCGGCTTCGAGGTTTGGAGCGAGCGCCAGGTCCAGTTCGACGAACAAGCGCCGGTTGCCGATGACGACGCGCTCGCCTTCGACCTCGCCGAGAATCCCCAAGCCTTTCCGCACCTGGATGTTGGCTGCACGCATAACCGCGCAGCCCAATTCTTCGGCATGCCGCACGATGGCCGCGGCGAGAGGGTGTTCCGAAAACCGTTCGACAGCGGCCAGGGCCGGCAACATGCCGCGCTTCACCTGGAGGAGTTCAAACCGCCCTTCGGTCACCGTTCCGGTCTTGTCGAGCACGACCATGTCCACTCGCCGAACGGTTTCCAGGACTTCGGCTCCGCTCACCAGAATGCCGCGGCGCGAAGCTGTGCCGACCGCCGCGGTGACCGCCAGCGGCGTGGCCACCCCCAGGGCGCATGGGCAGGCGATCACGAGAATCGCAATGCCCCGCAGAATCGCCTCACCAGTGGGAACGCCGAGCGCCACTGCCACACCCACGGTGGCGATAGCTACGCCGGCTACCACCGGAACCAGCAGACGAGTGACGCGGTCGGCTGTACGTTCAATGCCGGAGCGGCCGCTGACGGCGGCTTCCACCGCCCGGATGATGTGGCTGAGCGTGCTGTCGCTACTGACGCGCGTGGCGCGGACTTCCAGTGCATTGTCCGTGCTGAGGCTGCCGCAGATCACCGGGTCGCCTTCCTGCCGGGTGCGCGGCGCCGACTCTCCGGTCAAAACGGACTCATCCACTCGCGCCGTCCCTTCCACCACCACTCCGTCGGCGGGAATGCGCTCGCCGGCCTTCACCAGGAAGGTCATCCCAGGTTGGAGCGCATCGATGGATACGAAGCGTTCCCGGTCTCCGGTGAGTATCCTCGCCTTGTTGGGCATCAGACCGTGGAGCAGCGCGATTGAGTTGGCTGTCCGTGCCTTGGCGCCGCTTTCCAGCAATTTGCCGAGCAGCACAAGAGTGACAATGGCGCAGGCGGTGTCGAAGTAGTAATGCGGTCCGCCGATGACGGCCTGGACAGCACTATAGCCGTAGGCCGACACAATGCCCAATGCCAGCAGGGTCTCCATGCGCAGCACTCCATGGCGGGCGCCTAGCGTCGCGGCGCGTAGAATGGGCCAGGCGGAATAGAAAACGGCGGGCGTGGCCAGCGCCATCAGGATGAACGGAACGATGCGGCGCGCCGAGGCGGCGATGGGTTCCCAGTAACTGGCGTACATCGGCAGGCTGAAGAGCATCACGTTCATCCAGAGGAAACCCGAAATGCCGATGCGCAGCAGCAGGTCGCGCTGGGTGGCGGAGTCTTCGCGACGGTTGGGCTGATAGGGCTCGGCGCGGTAGCCGAGCGACTCAATCCGTTCGCTGATCCGCGTGGGAGGGAGCAACTGCGGGCAATAGGTGACGCGCACCAGGTCGGAGGCAAAGAGGACCTCGGCCGAGACGATGCCGGGTTCCTTCAGGAGGGCATGTTCAATCAGCCATCCACAGGAGGAGCACCACATCCCGGAGACGCGCAGGACTGTTTCGGTGGTCACCGCGCCCGGAGGGATTCGCGAGGGCTTCTCCTTCCGGGTCGAGATCAGCCCCAGCTTCTGGCTTTGGCGGAAAACATCGGTTTCGCGCAGGTCCTGGCCGCTGGCCACAATGCCGCTCTCGGCCAGAATGGTGTAGACGTTCTGGCAGCCGAGGCAGCAGAAGTGCTTCTCGGCGTCGTCGAAGCGGCGGGTTAACGGAGCGCGGCCACACTCCAGGCCACACAGGTCGCACTGAAGCTGCACGGCCGCCTCGATCATTGCCGATGCGCGGCGTTGCGGGGCCGTCCCTTTTCATCGAGCATCACTGGGTTGGCGCGATCGGATTCGATGGCGACGTACACCAGAATACCCACAAAAAGCAGCATAACGAGAGAGAGAAATCGCAGCATTACTTGCCCCCCTGCGGCATAAGAAAGGTTTGTTCAAAATCGTCCGTCTTCTTCTCCGTGTCGGTGGTTGCCCGCAACGCGAAATGGTTCACCAACTGGGCTTCCGGCCATCGCTCCACCGCAATATCGAATTCGCGTTCCACTGTTTCGCCGGCAGCCACCCGTACGGGGTTGTCCTCCAGCAGGATTTGCGCGTTGGTGAGGCGATTGGTATCGAAACGGACGTTGGCCGGGCGACCGCCGCGGTTGGCGATCTTCACACGGAAATGGTTGCGCACGCGGCCCGTGGAATCGATCTTGTAGAGTTCGTTGCGAACCGGCGCCACCTGCACCAGAACTTCACGGCGCATGGACAGCGCCGCATAGAGCCCGAATCCATAGAACAGGATGATCAGCATGATCACGACGCGCTTGGCGTCGCGCAGGCCGAGTTTGTGATACCAGGGCGCTTGTGCCTCGAAGGTATTCCCTTTTTCTCCCCACACGTAATGGATCAGGGTGGGCTGTCCGAGCCGCCCGAGCACGTCCTGACAGGCATCGATGCATTCGCCGCAGTGGATGCACTCCATCTGGTAAGGCGACTGGCGAATGTCGATGCCCATGTGGCAGATGCGCACGCACTTCTTGCATTCGATGCAGGCGCCTTTCTCGTCGCGATAGTGAACCAGCAGCGTGTTGTCGTCGCCGAGCATTCCCTGCAAGTAGCCGTAGGGGCAAACTGTCGTGCAGAAGCGCTGGCGTAGCAACGTGAAATCGAGAAAGGTGAGCAGCGTCACGACGGCGCCTGTAATGCCGCCGGCCGTGTGAAGATCGAGCGACATCAGCCGCCGCAGCAGGTCGCGGGGCTCGACGAAGTACGAAGTGAAGACGAAGGCCAGAAAGACCGACGCCACGCCGAGCACAACGTAGAAGGCGGCGCTGGAGGCGAACTTCTTCCGGGCTGTCGGCCATGTCGAAAGCTTCTTGTTTATCTTGCGGGTGAACCAACTCTGTACCGACAGCGACCACTCGCTGAAGATCATTTGCGGGCAGAGATAACTGCAATACATGCGGCCGTAAATCATGGAGGTGGCCACAATCGCAAACAGCAGGAACATCATCACGAAGAAGATGATGCCGAACTCGTTGATCCAGAGTTCCGAGCCGAGAAAGTAGAACCGCTGGTTGGGGATGTCGACCCGCATCAGGTTGGTGAACGGCAGCGCGACGAAGACCAGCACGCAAAGCAGATGGATCGCCTTGCGGATCTGGTGGTAGGTGAAGCGCGGCGGAGGGAGCGGCGCCGGCCGGACCTTGATCGGCGGCTTCGGAGGAACGCTGGCGGCAGCCATATTAATAGTGATGACACGCCGCCGCGTTGGTGACAGCATGCAGCCCGCGCCACACCATTAAGCATCCCATCAAGACCATCGCTCCAGCGGCGATGGGGGTCGACCAGCGGCCGAGACGGGCTGCAAAGAACGACGAAAACAATCCGATAGGCAAGAGGGAAGCGGCGGTTCCCACGCCGAATGCCACCATGCTCGCCGCGCCGCCCAGAGCGTTGCCTGTGGCCATTGCCTGAAACAGCGCCGCGTAGACCATCCCGCACGGGAGCAGGCCCAACAACAGGCCCAGATACAGTTTGCTGCGCGCCTGCGGGGAGTGGAGCAGGGGAGCGATCCTGCTCGTGAACGCGCGCGACACTCCGCCCCCGCCGAT
>JAEUQD010000833.1 GCA_016789925.1 Bryobacterales bacterium
CGCAGGTCCTCCATGACAGAGGCCGCGTACTCGATGGCAAGGGTGCTTGCCTCGGGTTTCCAAGTTTTGAATTCTTCTTCCTGGGTCCGTGTGACCTGGGTTGGCATCCTAAAGGAGCGCCTCCGATCCAGCGTTCACCACTAGTTTGGTATATAGGTCGAGGCGGGGCAAGGTCCTGTGAGTACTAAAGAATTGAGAAGGCATCGGGAATGAGCATGTTTCGCAGCGGGAGTTTAATGCTTCGGATCGCAACGGCGGCTGGCCTGGCGGCCGACTCGATCCGCGCTCATAAGCTTCGCAGCGCCCTGACCCTGTTGGGGATAGTGATCGGCGTTGGAAGTGTGGTGCTGGTGGGGGCGGCTATTGAGGGGTTAGGCAGCTACGCGGAGGAATCGACCTCGAAGGTCTTTGGCACGGACTCTTTTCTGGTGGCGCAGGTGGCGGTGGTGGGGCGGAGCACGCGATCGGAGCGGGCGGCGAAACTGCGGAGGAACAAGCGGATCGGCAAGGACGAACTGGACTATCTGCGCACGACGACGGGCGACGAGATTCTCTACAGTCCCTATCGCGTGCGGATCGAAGATGTGAAGCGGGGCGACCGGACGTATGAGGGCGCCTCTATTCTAGGTGTCGCGGCCGCCTTAGCGGACATCAGGGAAGTGGCTGTCGAGCAGGGGCGATTTTTTACCGAGCAGGAAGAGCGAAACCGGCAGAACGTGTGCGTGATTGGCGATGAAATCCGGACCACTCTCTTCGCCGGTACTTCTCCCTTGGAGCAGAAGATTAAGATTCGAGGCATCGAGTTCACCGTTGTCGGGGTGCAGGAAAAACTCGGTTCGATGGGGGGACAAAGCCAGGACAACCAGGTTTATGTGCCGAGTCCGGTATTTACGCGGCTGTTCGGACCGGAACGATCGATGGCGATCTTCGGGCGGCCGCGTCCGGACACGGGAATGGACTTGGCTTCGGGCCTGGATGTGACCCGCGTCGCGCTTCGCACACGGTTCAAGACCAAACCCGGGGCCGATGACAACTTCGATACGCTGACACCGGATTCGATTCGAGGGTTTATCGACCAGATTCTGGGGTTGGTGGCGGCGGTGGTGGTTCCGGTGACCGGAATCTCACTGGTGGTGGGCGGTATTGTCGTGATGAACATCATGCTGGTAAGTGTGACGGAGCGAACCCGGGAGATCGGGATCCGCAAGAGCGTCGGCGCGCGCCGTTCCGACATCCAACTGCAATTCCTGACGGAAGCGGTCATGCTTGCCGCGATGGGCGGGTTGATCGGATTGACGTTGGGCTGGGGGGCTGCCGCGCTGTTGGGTCTCGTTTTGGAGGTTCAGTTGCCGGTCACGGCCACTTATGTTGTTCTTGCCTTGGTTGTTTCGTCACTCACGGGGATCATCTCCGGTTGGTACCCGGCAAGCCGGGCGGCGCGGCTGGATCCGGTGGTGGCGCTCCGCGCCGAATAGAACACCATGCAACTCCAAGCCAGCGAGAACGTCCGGATGGCCATCGATGCGGTGTGGACGCACCGGTTCCGGAGCGGGCTCACGATTCTTGGGATCGTGATCGGGATCACCACCGTGGTCACGGTGGCCAGCCTGCTGACCGGTGTGCGCAAGGGAGTGGTGACGTTCTTTGAAGAGTTCGGGCCCGACAACATTTTTCTGTCGCGCTTCAGCGGTGACCCGAACTCGCCGGGAACGCCAAAGGAACAGAAACGGCGTCCTATTCGGCCGGAGTACGCCTCTGTCATCCAGCGGCAATGCCCGTCGGTTCTGCAAACCAGCGTTTCGCTGTTCATCCCCGGGATTCTGGGGGGAAAGCCGATGGTGGCCAAGGTGCCCGGCTTTGAGAGCGACAACGTGAACCTGGCCGGGGCGTCGTATGAGTCGTTTGAAGTGCAGCCGCGCGAGTTGCAGGTGGGCCGGATCTTCACCTTCGAGGAAGCGCAGCGGGGCGACAAGGTTGCGATTCTCGGCGCCAATATCGCGGAAGCGCTGTTTCCTGTCGGGTTGCCGGTGGGCCAGTCAGTCAATGTGGATGGGGCGGAGTATCATGTGGTGGGCGTGTATGCACCGGCCAAAGGCGGCTTCTTTGGCGAGAACGGGCTGGACCGCCAAATTCTGATCCCACTCCGCACCGCCCAGATGCGGTATCCGCAGGTAGACAGGTTCTTCATCACGGCGAAGGCGCGCCCCGGCCTGCGAGACCAGGCCTTTGAGGAGGTCACGGCCGCGCTGCGCCGCGTGCGAAGGACGCCGCCGGGTCCGGACGACTTCAACCTCTCGACGCCCGACCAGATCATCAAGCGGTTTGACGCGCTGACGGGGATGATCCTGCTGGTTTCGATCGCTATCTCGGCCTTGGGGCTGCTGGTGGGTGGGATCGGGGTGATGAACATCATGCTGGTGAGCGTCACCGAACGGACGAAGGAGATTGGAGTGCGAAAGGCGCTGGGGGCTCGGCGGAGCGATATCGTCGTGCAGTTTCTGTTGGAGGCCGTGACGCTGACAGGCTTGGGGGGACTGGTTGGTATCGTTTTTGCGATCGCGGTGACGCTGGCCGTAGGCGCGCTGATTCCGTCGCTGCCGTCGGAAGTGCCGATCTGGGCGGTAGGGACCGGCTTTGGCGTATCGGTCGCCGTCGGGGTGTTTTTCGGAGTCTGGCCGGCGTTTCAGGCGGCGCGGCTGGATCCGGTGGAAGCGCTGCGGTACGAGTGATCTAATACGATAGTTGCTTCCCCCGCGGCATGATCACGCCTGAACGCTGGCAACAGATTGACGAGGTGTTCCAGGAAGCTGTTGAGCTTCCGGTGGAGCAGCGCCGGGCTTTCCTCGAC
>JAEUQD010000834.1 GCA_016789925.1 Bryobacterales bacterium
GCCAGCAGGGCTTGTGCAAGAAAGGTTCGCCGTAGCATCTTCCTGATCGTACTAAAATGAGGTCGAGGCTCAAATCAACGGCATGCGTGTGGCGCTCTTCGTGTATCTGCCTGTGGCTCTTGTCGCACAGAACACCCAGCAGATCGACTTCTTCGAGAAAAAAATCCGGCCTGTTCTCGTGGAGAAATGTCAAAGCTGCCATAACCAGAAGACGAAAATGGCCGGCATCGACTTTGTCACCGGAGCAGGGTTCACCGAGCCGACCCGCCTGGTCAAGGCGATCGGCTACGAAGACAAGTTGAAGATGCCTCCCTCGGGCAAGCTGCCCGCCGAGCAGATTGGCGATCTCGATCAGTGGGTGAAGATGGGCGCGCCGTGGCCCGGCGGCGTCAAAGAGGCCGCAACCAGCGGACGCGGCGTCCGGCGGCCCGGCACTCCACTGTCGGAAAAGGACCGCAAGTTCTGGTCGTTCCAGAGGGTGGCCGACCCCGCCGTTCCCATGGTCAGGAATACTCTCTGGCCCCGCTCGAAGATCGATCATTTCATCCTGGCCAAACTCGAAGAGAAGGGCCTCGAGCCGGCTCAGCCCGCCGACAAACTCACGCTCCTGCGCCGCGCGACGTTCGACCTGACGGGACTGCCGCCCACGGAGCAGGAGATGCGGGACTTTCTCTCCGACAACTCGGCGGAGGCTTTCAAGAAGGTCGTCGACCGGTTGCTGGCCTCGCCGCGCTATGGCGAACGCTGGGGACGCCACTGGCTCGATGTCGCCCGTTACGCGGACTCGACCGGAAATGATGAAGACCACCGTTATCCGTATGCCTGGCGCTACCGCGACTACGTCATCGAAGCGTTCAATAACGATGTTCCGTTCAACCGGTTTATCGAGGAGCAAATCGCCGGCGACCTGATGCCCGCCGATGATGGGTCACCGGTGAATCGCCGCGGTATCGTCGCCACCGGATTTCTCGCCCTGGGCGCGAAGGCCATCGCGCAGCAGGATAAGCAGAAGATGCTCTACGACGTCTACGACGAGCAGTTAGACGTCACAACAAAAGCGATCCTCGGCGTGACGTTGTCGTGCGCCCGCTGTCACGACCATAAGTTCGACCCCTTCTTCACCAAGGACTACTATTCCCTGATCAACTTCTTCGCGAATACCCGCAGTTTCAAGGATTCGCAGTCGCATGTTTCCAAGCTTCTCTACATTCCGCTGGTTCCGAAACAGCAGTATGCCGTGTACCAGGAGCACATCGACAAGACCAACCGGGCGAAGCTCGAAATCGACGACCTGGTGGATCTGGAAAAAGAGCGCTACAACCGCGACCTGACGCCGCGTGTGGCGGACTACATGCTGGCCGCGCGCGGCCTCGGCAAGCAGTCCGGTCTCGATCCCGCGTTGGTGGCCAAGTGGAAGGATTATCTTGCGCAGGACTGGCGCAAGAAGCCTCATCTGGAAGATTGGCAGAAGGCGAGTGACGCCGGCGCTCCGGAAGTGGCGAAGGCCTATCAGGCCCGGTACGAGCAGACAATTTCCAAGTGGACCGCGACCCTGAAGAAATGGCGCGATCAGAACCGGCGCATGCTCGCCGAGATGAATATGCCGCCTCCGCCCAAGCCGCAGTTCAAGGCCGAAGAGGACGGATTCTTCTACGATGTCTACGTCGCCGCGAAGGGTCCTTTCGCTGTTTCGGAGACGGAGCAGGAGAAGATTTTCTCCGCCGAAGCCAAGACTCAGTTAGCGGCCCTCAAGGCACGGCACAAGCAACTGAAAGACTCGACCCCGCCTGAGCCGGACATGGCCTGCGGTGTGGAAGAAGGCGAGTCCGTCGACCAGAAGGTATTCGTCCGGGGAGACTATAACCACCCCGGCGAACCGGCTCCGAAGAACTTCCCCCTGGTGCTGGCCGGTAGTTCATCGGCCGCCGGCGCGCGTGGCAGCGGACGGCTGGAACTGGCCCGATGGCTGGCCAGCCGCGACAATCCGCTCACCGCGCGCGTGATGGTGAACCGCATCTGGCAGAAGCACTTTGGGGAGGGCATCGTCCGTACGCCCGACAACTTTGGCGCGATGGGCGAACGGCCCACCCACCCGGAACTGCTCGACTGGCTCGCCTCGCGCTTTGTGGAAGGCAACTGGTCGATCAAAGCCATGCACCGGACCATCATGCTTTCGGCGGCCTACCAGATGTCGAGCACGCCCGGCGCCGGTGTGGTCAAGGCCGACCCCGAAAACCGGCTCTTCTCGCGCTTCAACCGCCGGCGTCTCGATGTGGAAGAGATCCGGGACAGCGTTCTTGCGATCGGCGGAACCATCGACGAGACGATGGGAGGCACCTTGCAACAGGGTTTCGGTACCGACGGCGAAAACAGCCAGGACCGGCTGTCCATCAATCCCGAACAGCATACTCGGCGCACTGTGTATCTGCCGCTGCGCCGTGCCAATCTGCCCACGCTGCTCAACCTCTTTGACTTCGGCGATGCAACTACCGCGCTCGGCAAGCGCGTGGCTACCAACGTGGCGCCCCAGGCGCTGTTCATGATGAACAGCGGGTTTCTCACCGACCAGACAGCCAGGATCGCCAAATGGCTGGCAGGCGAAACCAGCGCTTCGCCGGCCCAGCGCGTGGAGCACGCTTATTGGCGGGTGCTCAACCGCAAGCCCGCCGCCGAAGAGGTAGATGCCGGCCTCACCTACATCACCAGCTTTCAGCAGAAGTTCAAACGGCCCGAAAGGGAAGCCTGGCAGAGCCTCTGCCGCGTCCTGCTGGCTTCCAATGATTTCATTTACGTGGACTGACCGGCCATGACTGACAACGAACGAAACCTTCGCCAGGCGCTACGCTCCGACCTGCTTCGCAAGGAGCGCCCCATGTCCCGCCGCGCAGCCTTGCGCGCCGCCGCCTGCGGCTTCGGC
>JAEUQD010000861.1 GCA_016789925.1 Bryobacterales bacterium
TCTTCAATCGTGAACCGCTTCTCCAGCGGCGCATTCGCGTTATAACGGATCGCCCCCACAATCGTCGGACCCGGCGGCGTCTTGGCCCCGGGACTATCTGTTCGCACGCCAAATCCGAGTACCCGCGTGTGATAGTCGCCGTTGTAAGAAATCCCGAAGAAGTCGCCGTTACCGCCAAATCGCGAACCCAGCATCGGCGAAACGGGGAGCCCGCGCAGATTCGCCGACCGCAACAGGATCTCCGTGCTGTTAATCGACCCCGCGGCCAATACTACGTTCGCCGCGTCAATCGTGAATTTCTCGTCCTTCTTGCCCAGCCGCACATACCTGCCGTGAACGCGCCAGCCGCCGCCTGACAGCTTCTCGACTGCTTCTACCTTGGTCTGCGTGTAGATCTCCGCCCCGGCCTGGGCGGCCATCGGCAGATAGTTCATGTAGAGCGTGTTCTTCGCGCCGACATTGCAGCCCGTGATGCAGTCGCCGCAGTTGGTGCATTTGTGCTGGACCACCCCCTGCGCGTTGGGCTGATTGTCGAACTTGAAGTTCACCGCGATGTCGAGCGGAATCACCTGCGTGCCAATTTGTTCGGCCCGCCGCGCCAGTGCCTGCACCTTGGGTAGCAGTGCCGCCTCCGGGTGCGGACCCGCCGCCAGCGTCTGCAACGCCTGCTTATAGAACGGCATCATCGCCTGCAGCGTCGTGCCCTTCGGCCAGCCCGCCCGCGTAAACACATCTTCGTCGGGCAGGATGGCGACGTTCGCATTCACCAGCGACGTACCACCCAATCCGTTCCCCTTGATCACCGAGATGTCGGCATAGTCGAGCATCTCGTAGAGACCCAGCGGATTGATGCTGCTGCGGCGCTCGCGGACATAGCCGTCCGCCGAATCCGGGAATGTCCCAACCGGCCATTCCTTACCGCGCTCCAGCACACAAATCGTCGGCTTGGGGTTCAGATTCGCCGTGGCCAGACGGGCCGCGGTAATCGCGCCGCCATAGCCGGATCCGATGATTACAAAATCGTAAGAAGCTTTGCGCTGCTTCCAGTCGCGCGAGAGCATAGAGGGTCCTCCAGGGCTAGGCATGCCAGTTATCGTATGCAAAGTGATTGCCGGGCGCAATCCGTTTCTGACAATTATTTCCGCGAACCCAACATTTCCAGGTAACGGGCCACCGCCTCGATGCCCCGGTAGAAGTTTGGCAAGTGGAATTTCTCGTTTGGCGCGTGTAGGTTATCGTCCGGTAACCCAAACCCCATCAGCACCGAGGGAATCCCCAGGTGCTGCTGGAACAAACCGACGATCGGGATCGACCCGCCCGACCGGATATAGACCGTCTCCCGGCCGAATACCTCGGTCATGGCCGCCGCCGCTGCCTGAATAAACGGGCTGGACGGATCGATCAGCGACGGCGCGGCGCCATGAATCGCCGTGAACCGCGCGCGCACCCCCGCAGGCGCAACCGCCGCCACCGCCTCTTGCAGTAGCCGCGTCGCTTCCGCCGGATCCTGGTCCGCCACCAGCCGCATCGATACTTTTGCCAGCGCCGTGGCGGGAATCACCGTCTTCGCGCCTTCGCCGATAAATCCGCCGCGAATCCCATGCACTTCCAAGGTCGGCTGGGCCCATACCCGCTCCAACACCGGAATGGCCGGATCGCCCACCAGCGACTCCGCGCCAATCTCGTTGTCCAGATACTCCTTCTCGTTAAACGGCAACCGGTTCCACGCCTCGCGCTCCTCGGGTGACGGCGGCCGAACCCGATCGTAGAATCCAGGAATCTGGATCCGCCCGTTCCGATCCTTGAGGCTCGCCAGGATCTCAGCCATTGCCTGAATCGGATTCGGAGCGGCGCCTCCGTAAACCCCCGAGTGCAGATCCGTGCGCGCCCCATCCACCTTCAACTCGCCGTACACAATTCCCCGCAGCCCCACGCAAATGGTGGGCAGTTCCGGCGCGAACATCTCCGTGTCGCACACCAGCGCGGCATCCGCCTTCAGTCTCGCCGGGTGTTCCGCGACATACTTTGCTATGTGCTCCCCGCCGACCTCTTCTTCGCCCTCAATCAGCACCCGCACATTGACCGGCAGCCGGCCCCAGCTCTTCATGTAGCCTTCCAGGGCCTTCAACAGAATGTACGTCTGGCCCTTGTCGTCGCAGGCCCCGCGAGCATAGATATTGTGATTCCGGATGGAAGGCTCAAACGGAGGCGAAATCCATTCCTCCAAGGGCTCGGCCGGCTGCACGTCGTAGTGGCCGTACAACAGTAGCGTCGGCTGGCCCGGCGCATGCAACCAGTCGGCATAGACCAGCGGATGGTGCCCCCGCTCCTGAATGACGTCGACATTCTCCAGCCGCGAGCTTTGCAGGTCCTGGGCCACAAACTGCGCCGCCCGCTGCACATCGCCCGCGTGCTCCGGCGCGGTGCTGATGCT
>JAEUQD010000877.1 GCA_016789925.1 Bryobacterales bacterium
GCCCAGCATTTGGGATTCTGGTCGATGAATGCCGCGCGCATCGTGTATGTGATCGACGAGCCCGACCGCTTTGGGTTCGGCTACGGAACCCTGCCCGGACACGCCTATCGCGGCGAGGAGCGATTCCTGGTGGAACGGCTGGACGATGATTCCGTGTGGTACGACGTGGCGGCCTTCTCGCGGCCCAACCGCTGGCTGGTCTGGGCCGGTTTGCCCGTCGCCCGGCTGCTTCAGACACGTTTTGGCCCGGCGTCGGCGGAAGCCGTGATCAATTCACTCCTGGAGAATCGTGACCGGCCGGGCTGGGCCGGCCTACCGGCGGACGATGACCTCGCGTAGGTAATCGCGCGTGAGGAAGAACTTCACCGACTGGAACTGGTCGAACAATTTCTCAATGGCCCGGTTGTTGTAGGATTGGGCTGCCTTGCGCAATCCACGCGGGCGCAGCAGGAGCGTGCGGCCGTCGGCGATGCGGAAAGAAAATGTCTCCAGAACATCGTCTCGGCCTTCAGCGTGAAAACAGGCGAGCATGAGTCCCTGCGGCCGCAAGATCCGCTGTAGGCGCGTCAGAATTTCGGTCATCAACGGGCGCGACAGATGCTCCAGGGTGTCCCACACGAGAATGGCATCGAAATGCTGCGGCGGGTATTGCAGCACCTGGGCCAGAAAACGGTCCCGCGCCTCGATGGAAGCCTGCGTCGTGTTCGGATCGCCTTGCCCGAAGACGGAATCCAGGCTGCGCAACATATCTTCAAACGTTAAACGGTGGCCGAGATTGGTAATGTAGTCGACGTTGGCTTGGGTGAACTCGCCGAGATCGAGCACCCGCAGCCTCGTCTGGTCGCCAAGCAAGGCGAAAAACTGCTCGAGTCCATGGCTTTGCCGGATGAGTTCCGGCCCTGACGTGGATGCGCTCAACTGGCTCCTCTTACCGCTTCAGATCGGCTCCCGGCGGCGTCACCGGAGTGGCGGCAGGAGACGCAGCGGCGGCGGCAACCGCGGCCGGGCGGGGTTGTTCCTTCGGCTTGGGTGGCTCCGCGGGCCTCACGATGTCGATGCTGCCCTTGAAGTAGGCGCCATCTTCAATGACGATCCGCATCGTCTTGATGTCGCCGACCAGCTTGGCATCCTTCCGGATTTCGATCTTGTCGGCCGCCTCGACGTTTCCGTGAATGGTGCCGAGCACGACGATCTCGCGCGCCTTCACGCCCGCCAGCAGCTTTCCATTCGGGCCCACCGTCAACCGGTGTTCGAGAATATCGACCGAGCCTTCCACCTCGCCGTCGATATAAAGATCTTCCCGGCTGAATAGCTGGCCTTTGATGATCACGGACTTGCCGATCGATGCCGTGCGGGAGCTTTCCGACTCCATGGGCCGTTGCGGTAGTGTGTTCATCGGGATCCCTTCCCGCGCCAGCGTCGAGGCTGTGGGCGGGTTCAGACTCACTTTCGGCGTTACATCTTCATCTTTGCGGCGATTCCACATGGCAGGCGATATCCTCTTCCCGGGTGTTTCCGCCGCCTCAGCCAGGCTACCCGGTCACCCGATTATTCTACTATCGTAGTCGACCGCTCTCAGAACGGCAAACCACCCCCTTTCCTGCAATAATAAGGTCGTGTCGAAGGCCAAAGACCTGGAGCTCCGCCTGGAGCGCGCCGAAGCGCAAATCCGTCTGTATCTGAGCATCAGTCGGTACCTGGGCAAAGCCGTGAACCTGCACGACGCCTTTCCCGCCATTGTGAAACTGGTGGCTGATTTCACACACGCCGATTCCTGCCTCCTTTACTTGCTCTCCACCGACGGTGAACTGGTTCTATGTGCCGCCCGCAGTCCCAATCCGGCTGCGATCGGTGATATCCGGCTGCGACTGGACGAAGGGCTGACCGGGTGGGTGGCGCGGGAGCGCCGCCTTCTGGCGGTTTCCCGCGAAGCCTTCGCCGATCCCCGGTTCAAGTGCTTTTCCAACCTCCAGGAAGATACATTCGAGGCTTTTCTCTCGGCGCCCATCCTCGTTCGCAACCGGGTCGTCGGCGTGTTGAACCTTCAGCACCGCCATCCGCACTCGCACTCGGGCGACGAGATGGAGATGATTACTGTGGTCGGCCAGCAGATCGGTGCGCTCATCGCACTGTCGTTGCTCGACGCCAAGACGCTGCAATTCACCGATGTGGCCGAACTCGTGCTGGGTTCGCGCGTCGGCAGCCAGGAGTCGTAGCCCATTGCGTCCCCGCCTCGCGTACCGTGCGCTCCCGGTCTGCCTGTTCCTGGCGGCTCTCACCGTCCAGGCCCAGCCCGCCTGGCGGTCCGTGTACCTGCATGATGAAGACCAGTCTTCACTCAGTTTCTCCGCCGTGGCTTTCGCTCCACCCGGCTGTGTCATCGCCACCGGCGTCCAGGTCACCAAGGGCCGGCCCCGGCCGGTCGCCTTCGTCTCCACCGATTCGGGGGAGCGCTTCACGGCCGTCTCCCTCAAAGAGGTTCCCCGGAACGTTTTCGCACTGGACGCCGCTCACGCGTGGATGGTGACAGAGAAGGCCGTTTGGAATTCCACCGATTGCGGCATGACCTGGACTCGCCTCGCAAAGAACGACGACCTCTTTCGCATCCACTTTCTCGACGCCCAGCGTGGATTTGCCACAGGGCTCAATAAGACGGTCCTCCGGACTGTGGACGGAGGAAGGAAGTGGGATAAACTGGCGGTCGCCGCCGAGCCGGCGGGGAGTCCCGAACGGTCCGCGTACACTGCGGTCGCTTTTGCCGGTTCCTACGGACTGATCAGCGGATTCCATGAACCCCGCCGTCCGGATGAGTCTCCCATTCCGGACTGGATGGATCCCAGTTCGGCAAAGAGACGCCGTCAGTGGCCCTCGCTCACGCTGCTGCTGCAAAGCCTCGACGCAGGCCAAACATGGAAAGCCAGCTCTTCGTCGATCCTCGGCAAGATCGGCCAGGTGCGTCTCGGGCTGCAAGGCAACGGGCTCGTCCTGATTGGGTTCGACCGGGACTTCGAAGTCCCCTCCGAGGTTTACCGGTTTGACTACAAGACCGGCCAGACTACGCGCCTGTTCCGGGACAAAACGCGAGCAATCACGGACTTGGCGGTACTGCCCGGCGGCCAATCGATCCTGGCCGGGTTTGAGCCTCCGGGCAGCCTCTATCAGCTTCCGATTCCCGGCCGGGTCCACATCCTGGAAAGCACAGACGGAGGCGGTTGGCGCGAAATGAAAGTGGATTACCGGGCCGTCGCGCGCCACGTGAGCCTGGCCTACGGCGAAAAGGGGCCCCTTTTCGCCGCCACCGACACCGGCATGATCCTCCGCTTGGACCGTCCGTGAATAATAGGTACTTCCGGTACTACCATTGTTGTGGAGAGAAAACCCGGGCCGGAACAACTACAGTGGTAGAGTCAAGCTGCTAGTGAACACCGGCCATCTGTCCGACGACGATATCGAACTTTATTGCCTGCACCGGCTCCCGGACGCAGCAGTAGGGTCGGTCGAGGAACATCTCTTGCTCTGTGTTTCGTGTCAGTTGCGCTGCGAAGAGATGCAGCGTTACGTCGACACACTCCGCGTCGCGCTTTCCGGGTCCGCCGCTCGGTCTGGAAACAACCACCCTAAAATATGAGGCTTACTCCGCCACGGAACGCCCGTGGCGACTGCACTAGCAAGAGACGCTGCCCACCTGGCGTGGACAGAGTGATGTAGCCTTGCCCCAGCAGATTGCGCATTTCGGCCGTCGCCTCCAGCCGCCCGGGGAACATGCCTGCGAACCCGGGTATCGGCTGCCGAAGATAAAAGTTCACGCCCGGCTCGAAGTTGGCTCGCTGGGTGAGCGCCAGGTGCACCGGGTTGAGCGAGTTGTAATCCGTCACCTGGTAAGAGGCAATGTACCGCGTCCCCGCTCGCGGGGCGGTTCCCGACACTCGGGCTGTCAAGGAATGGCGCCAGCTCCGACGGAACAATCCGCGCACTTCATCCGCATCGGTGCTCATCAGCTCATGCCGCGCCATTCTCAATCCGCCAGAATAACCATAAGCGAGAGTCACGTTCAGATAGTTCGCGAACGCCTCGGAAATCGCGGCGGTATAGCCCATCCGGTTCAGCCGCCCGGCATTGAAAACCGAGGCACTTGTGGCCAAGTCGGGCAAAAGCTCGCCGCCGCCAAAATAATCGACCGGAACCGAGGCATTGACAGTCGCATTGCTGGTGGCCTCCTTGTAGCCACTCACGCTCACCGTGCGATTCCCTAATTTGCGCCGGTATCCGACTTCGAAGTTCTGAGTCCGTTGGACATGCGCGGTTCCCCCGCGCAGTGAAACCCTCGGAAACAGCGAGAGTGTGGTGATGTCGTGCTGTAGCTCGGTTTCGTTTGCGTCCTCTGATCGGAGCAATTCCGTGGGGGCCGCACCCGACGAGTAGGCCAGTTCCAGAGCGCCTGTGTCGACCGATCCGAGCCGGAGCCGGACAAAGGGACTCAGGAAGTTCAAACGATTGAGGAACGAGACTGACTCTAGCGACGAGCCGAACTCGACCATCACCTCGTCATTCAACTGCCGCCGATCGACAAACGTGACCGCCAGCGTCTGAAGCGCTGGAATGTTCGACGCCTGGCCCGAGAGCAGCGCTCCGCCGATTCTCGTGGGCAGAAAGACTTGGCGCATCGTGACATTCACTTCTGGACTGCTGCCCGCGATATCGCGGCTGAAGGACGTGCGGAAACCGGCCGTGGGCGATCCAGCGTGCGACGCATAGCCCACGTTCCCGCTCAGTGATACCTGGTGGGAACCGAAGACGGACGTAGCCAGTGCGAATGCCGTGCCCAGATCGGCTTGATTGCCGGCGTTGGCCAACATACCCGAATCACCAGTGGACAGCTTTAAGACACCATGGGTGTCCCGGAAAAGCGTGCCGGCTCGGGCGGTCTGCTTGGGGTCGGAAATATCGATTCCAGGAATGATCCGGAGCACCGGACGAGTTGCCTGCGAGCCCCGTAGGATCCACTTCCAATCTTCGCTCATCACGGCGTACTGCCCCGGGGTCATGTACACGAGTTCCACCGAACTGAGCAGCGTCGTCAGGTTGATCGCCAGAAAACTCCGCATACCCGGCTGGACAGCGATGTCGCGTTTGAGGGCCGGAACGAAGCTGGCAAGGTTCACGCGGAGCGAATAAACATCCGGCAGCAGGGAGTCAAAAACAAAAGTTCCGCGCTCGGAGGTGATCGCGCGCGCCACAAACCGCTCAAAGCGGTTGTAGAGCATCACCGTCGCCCCCATCTGGGGTACGCCGCCGGAGTCCATCACACGGCCGGTGAGAGATCCCCAAAGAGGCGCCGGCTCGATTGCATTGGCCGGGTAAGAGTACAAGGCTAATCCCGCCAGCATCCCGGCCACGGTGGTTACGACGGGAAACCGATCGAGTTTCGTATCTTCTCCTTCACGCGGGCCGCCGGGTCTGGCGGTCCTCGGCTAGTTCACCTTGAACGTCGCTGAGGGACTCAGCGTAGCGTTGTTGTTATTCCGGTCTGTCACCTTCATGCGGAGGGTGTATTCACCCGGTTCCATGCTGGCCAAGGGAAGCAGTTTTTCGACCGTGTACTGGTTCGCAGAGGAACCTTCCACCTTGGCAACCTCTTCGGAAAACTCGAAAATCTTCTGGTTGGATCCGTTTTTCACCACTTCGTATTCCACCAGGGCGTTCGGTTTCTGTGTCTTCTCGTCGGGCACGAAATTATAGAACTGCACGTAGATGCCCATTTTCTCGTTCCGGTTAAATGTCTCGTTGACCCGAGGCCGGACTTTCGATGCCCCAATCACGAACTGCCCCGTTCCGATATTCTTGGTGGGCACCTTTTCGATCATGTCCGCCAGCAGCAGGCTGGACATCGCCAATTTTTCCTCTTCATACCGGGGAACGCTGAGAGCCATCTCGTAGTTGGTCATGTTGCCGCCCACGATGTCCTTGATCACCAGGTTCAACCGGTAGGTGCCGGGCGGAAGCGGAATCGACTTCTGATAGATCGACCCACCCTTGATGGCTTCCTGCAACAGTTGCGTCGGAACTTCCACAGTCACCACGTCTTCAAATACGTTCACGACTCGTCGCGCCATCGAGGTAATGCGTCCATAGATGTTGACCACCGCCTTGGAGACGCCTTCTTTTTCCTGGAACTGGAGGTCCTTCTTCTCCAGCAGGGCGGTCACGTTGGTCAAAATCGTCGTGTTGGTCATGCGGATATAGTCCGCCCGAACCTTTACCGGAAGGAGGTTGTACTTAATGCTGGAACTGACGGCGGCTTCCAGATCCTTAAACTTGACCGATGGCGCCTTCTGGAGACGCGCAAACTGTTGCAACCGCTCAAACTGATTCATGCGCATCGGCAGCGGCTGGTTGCCGGTACCGAGGCGCGTACCGTCCGTGCGGCTGAAGCGGTCCGTCTTGGACGACATCCCCATTTGCTCGTAGAGCGTCAAGCCGGCGTTGGGCACATAAAGCAGCGCGTCTTTCTCCGAAGGGTCCATCGTCATCCGGTATTCACCGGTCATCGTGGGATCGACGAATTCAATGATGACGTCGTTGCCAATCCCTTCAATCCAGCGGTAGCGCCACTTTTCGAAAGGATATGTCGACGTCGTACCGCCACCTTCCTCGATGGGACGTTCGTAGGTTCCGCCTGACGGATGAGATTCAATTTCGTCGGGAGGTCCAAAAGCGATGTAGATGCGGCCTCGATCCGTCTTCCAACCCGGAATTCCGCTCGCGTACCGCTCGTTGGAGTAGGCGATTCGCCGGTAGTGTTCTTCCTTGAACTCGTTCTCCTGGCTGTCCGGAGTCGGATCTCGCCGCAGCCAGAACTGCTCGATGAACTGCTCACGCTCTTCATCCGTTGTCATGCGCTTGAAAGCCGTCCGCTCTTCATCCGTGATGATGTAGGCAACGTCTTCGTTCAGCCACTTCCGGAATGGCGTTTCCAGCTCCTTGCGAAGCTTCTCTTCGCGCTTCCGCTTTTCTTTTTCGCTCAACGGTTTGGCAACGGTTTCCCGCGGCTCGCCGGAAGCGCCTTTGGCCTTCTTGTCCGCCGCCGCCAGCGGCGACATCACCAGAAGCCCGAAAACCAGATGCAGAGAGAGCATCGATCGCAAATTCATAGCACCCTCGGTGTTGATATACACTCTGCCCTTCCTTGATTCTAAGGACGAGATCAGGCAAGGTCAAGGCACAAAGACTCCCGAAACACAAGTACTGCCTATACCGACCTCGTTGGACGCGTTTTCCATCGCCCGGGTTTCCTCACCGATTCACATCTGTGAAGTGGCTGGAAAAGCGGTATACCGAAAATGGGAAAAGCGAACCGTCCGTATTGTTTATACCGTTGAAAAACGGGCCTCTGTTGA
This sequence comes from Bryobacterales bacterium, assembly GCA_016789925.1. Lineage (GTDB taxonomy): Bacteria > Acidobacteriota > Terriglobia > Bryobacterales > Bryobacteraceae > JADLDI01. The sequence goes on from JAEUQD010000877.1 coordinate 7,398, forward strand.
GGATTCATCCACCAAATAAAGGTGGCATTCAAGTTGCATACGATTGGGGCAGTTCGTTGTACGATTGATTGGGAGCAACGTCACCCGCCGAAGACAAGGGAAGAGTTTCCCCATCGGCGGTAGAGGAGTTCGTGAAAGACCTTCGTGGCCAGTTAATCAGCGCGCTGCTGGTGGTTGTTACCGCCGCAGCTCTTGTTTCGGCCGCCATCAACTTCCAACAACAAAAGCTGTATCATCTTCCAGATGATGGGGTTACGTGGGTTGACCGGAACGATCCGGCCACCTCGAAGCCCATTGTCCTCGCCCTCCACATCGTGCCTGACTCGGCCGCGGACCGCGCTGGCGTCAAGCAGGGTGACCTTCTCGCCAAGATCAACAATTATCAGGTTCAAAATTCGCTCGACGCCTCGCGCGTGCTGGCGCGGGTCGGCGCTTGGCGGGAAGCCGAATATATTGTTCAGCGCGGCGGAGTGGAACTCAAGGCGAAGGTCATTGTTCGGGAACGCGTCACGGAATCGTCACTCTACTATTT
>JAEUQD010000842.1 GCA_016789925.1 Bryobacterales bacterium
CTCGGCTGTCGGAGGACCCACTAACCAAAGCTCGGCATCGGGCAGATCGAGTTCCTGAAACGCTTGCAGCAGGTAATGCAATCCCTTGCGGATGCTCAAGGCCCCGCAGAAAATGATCCGAAATGGGCTCTCCTCCACCGCGAGCGGCTGGAATTGCTCGATCGACACTCCAAACGGGACCATCATGAGTTTGTCGGCAGCCACACCACGCTGCACAAAACTACGACAGGCGAAGGTGGAGGGCACACAAATGGCGTCCGCGGCTTCATATTCGGCCAATTCGCGCTCGATCATCCGCCGATCCGGCAATCGAGGCTCCCAGCCCAGCCGCTCATACTCTTCCTTCATCAAATCGCTTTGATATTGAATGTGCGAAGAGTTGCGCTCCAGCACGGCCCACGAGCCCAATTCTTGCGCCACCCGCAGCGTCTGGAGCGCCATACCAGACCATGCCACTGTGATGTCTGCGCCCGCCAGGAGTCGCCTTGCGGCGATACGGTCATAGCGGTCGTTGAAGTCGAACTGTGGATCCGACCGCCAGCCCAGCCGCCGCGCCAGAAGGCGCCATCCGCGGCTCAGAAACTCGTGCGACAGCACCGTCCGCACGAGTCCCCGAGGAATGCCCCACTCGCCCACTTTGGATTTCGGATAGGACGTGATCAACTGCGCAAGGTACTTACGCCGATGCAGTTGCCGCGCCATGTCGAATGCATGGAACCGCCCCCCTACGCTGATGGCGACCTTCATGCAATACTCCCCGCGGAGCGTGCCCGGGCCAAGTATTTGTGGGTAACCCGCTGCGTCACGGCCACATCCACCACAAATCCCAAGCCACCTGCCACTGGCAACGCAAATAACCCGAGAAGCGGCACCAGCAGCAAAAAGCCGGCCACATGAGCAACGGCGATCATCGTTTGCAGGATGGCTTTGCGCCGCACCTCACCTAAGCCCACCATCAGCACCGAATTCTGCATCGAAACTACCATCAGCGCGAAGTACACGCCCATGGCTGCCAACAGAGCGTGCGAAGACTGGATCTGCCCGCGCGTCCAGACCGGAATAAGCCACGGCCCAACCACTGTAAAGGCGACTGCCACGCTTGTGATCAGAAGCAACCCGCGGCGGCGCGACTTCGTGAACGCCGCCGCGATCCACGCCCAGTCGCTCCGGGCCGCAGCTTGGGCAAACGCCGCCTGATAGGCGGTCGCCAAACCCTGGCACAAACTCGCCGCCATCATGAGAATGCTGAACGGAACTGCGAACTGCGGCACGACAGCGAGCCCCATACCGTTGGCAATCAACGGACTTGCGGCCTGCAACGCCGTCAGTTCTCCCAACTGCACAACGGCGAGCGCACCCCCGGTCGCCAACAGGACCTGACGCGAATTGCCGTCAATCCAACGCAGCCGCGGCCGTAAGTCCGGATGAAGCCGATAAAACACGTAGGCACTGATGCAAAGGTTGGTCGCTAGTGTGGGGACGGTCATCGCCAGACAGAAGGCAAGCAACGAACCCCGGGTCCAATATACGATCGTCAGCGCCCCCAGCGACAGCAGGCTCCCCGCCATGAACGAGGAATAGATCACGTAGCCCTGCTGTAGCCCCATGCACACCGGACCAATCGCATTGGTCACGAGCGACACAGCAAACAGTCCGCCCGCCACCAGAAATATCTTTCGGGCCTCGCCGGCCAGATCCGGCGATTTACCTACACCAACCAGAATCCCAGCCAGCGGCGTTTGAGCCGACAAGACAATCAAGCAAAAGACAAGAACCGCGATCAGAGCAAAACCGGCATACGCGGTGGAAACCAACCGCTGCATCCGTGCGCGGTCGTCTCCAGCCGAGGCTCGCCCCAGTTCGTTTAACAGCCCCCCACCCAGACCGAGTTGCGACAAGTTCAGCCACATCAGCACGCTGCTCACCGTCAACCACAACCCGTAGCGCTCAGCCCCGAGCAACTGAATCGACAAGGGGATCGATACCAGGCGCACAACCGTGGCTACCGCCTTGCCGGCCAGATCGGCCCGGATGGTCTTGCGAGCCTGCGCGTGCCGGTGGTCTCCCTCGCGAACTGACGCCTCACGGCTGATCGTTGGGTCCTTCGGATTCTCGACGGTCGTTTCAGCCACCATACACCGGCACGCCACGCGGTTGGCCCAAGACTTCGTCATATTTCCGAAGAAATATCTCCTGAGTAGCCTCAACTGAAAACATTCGCTCGACACGCCGCCTCGCCAACTTACCCATGGCCTCCCGAAGAGAGGGGTCGCCCGCCAGACGCTCCATTGCCGCCACAAGCGGCTCAACCTCGCGCACCGGCGTCAGGTATCCGGTGACCTGGTCCTCAATCACAACTTCCGGACCACCGGATCGGGTCGAGATCACGGGAAGCCCACTCGCCATCGCCTCGAGAAGCACAATTCCCAGCCCCTCCTCATCGGAGGACAACACGAAAAATTTCGCTTGGGCGTACAACTCCGCCAACCTCCGCCCATCGACCGGACCAGCCAGATGCACACGGTCCTGCAAGTTAAGCTCGGCCAATCGCTTCCGCGACGCCATACTCGGCTTGTCGCCGACCAGATAAAGGTCTGGCGCGTCCGGCCGTTGGTCAACTAGCTGCCGATAGGCCTGCAAAAGTAAATTGACATTCTTACGGGCATCCTCGAACCGCGCTACCGAAAGGATGTAGTTGCGCTTATCCCGCGCAGGTGCCGGCTGATAGTGCACAGTGTCCACGCCGCAGATCGCAAGTTCGGGCTTCACGTTGGGCGTGATCTGTTGTATTGCCTTGACCGTGTACGGCGACAGTGCAAACACATGCCCAGCCTGCTCGAGTGCCAGCTTCTCATAGTGCTGGGCCCGCCACGCTAAGTAGCGGTGCACCATCCGCCCAGCGCCTGTGCGCTCCATCACGCGGCTGGCCCGATCGGCCCAGAGCGTGCTCGCCGTCCAAAGTAAGCTTGGCCGCCGCGCCTCCAGCACCGGGCATAGCCAGGGCGGGGTTCCACCCACAACCTGAATCAAATCGTAACCCTTGAGCAGGTTGGTCAAAACCGGGCGTGGCCAGTAGCGGCAGGGCTCGTATTCCACCCAATTTCCGCCGACCTGGACATAGGGAATTTCCCGCCACATCCGCCGCTCAATCCGCGGTTCCCGCGACCAAGTGGATGGGTTGCGCAGCCGTCGGCTAAGTTGATCGCTCGATCCCATCGCCAGCGAAATCATGTCCGCCTCGTAGCCGGAGCTTCGATTGATCGACTCATATAGGTAGGCCGCCATGGTCGCTGCCCCACCCCCCAAGTTAATGGAGTGCGTGACTAGAGCGACCTTCAGTCGCGATCGAGACATGCGCCTTACCCCACCGCCGCTGTTGTCAGCGGCATCGCTTCAAACAAGTCGCTGTTTGCTTGAATCCAGTCCCAAAGCCCGCCCACCCCCTCTTCCACCGGGATCTGCGGTTGCCAACCAAGCAAGCGCTCAGCTTGACGGATGTCCGAAATATACACCGGCTGATCGCCCGGCCGCCAGTCGCCAAAACCATAGTCGACCGGCCTCCCCGAACGCTTCTCCAGCAAAGCAAGCAATTCGAGTAGTGATAGCGTATTCGCCGGTCCTCCTCCGACGTTAAACGTCATTCCCGAGACGGCGTCAATGCAATCCACTGCCCGCAAGTAGCAGTCCACTAGATCACCTACATGCAACAGATCACGCACCTGTTTACCAGTGCCATACAACTTAACTGGCAGTCCGACTGTGTGAGCAATAGCAAACCACGCTACCCACCCCTGATCCTCCACGCCAAACTGCCGAGGCCCGTAAATGCACGACTGCCGGAAATTAACGGTCCGCAACTTGTAGATCCGTGCATAATCCGAGACATACTGCTCGGCTGCGCCTTTCGAGCAGCCATAAGGCGAATGGAAATCAAGCGGCTGACTCTCCGCCACGCCTAGCGGTAACCCTGTCACCTCATAACGAGTCTTCAATTCGCGTTCTTCGAGCAGCGCCAGCTTTCCGTACACTTTGTTGGTCGAAGCATTCAAGACTATCGTTTCGGGCGACACGGTACGCACAGCTTCAAGCACGTTAAACGTACCAAGCGCATTCACCTCAAAATCGTATCTAGGCCTTTCAACGGAGGTAGTTACCGCCACCTGTGCCGCCAGGTGGAGCAGTACATCATAGGATTCGCCTTGGAGTGCTTGCTCGACGACTCCCTCGTTCCGAATGTCGCCTTGCACAAAACGCAGGTGATGCCGGCTGCGCAGCCATTCCAGATTCCGCTCCGCGCCTTTCCTCACCAAACTGTCAAACAGCGTAACTTCCCAGCCGATGCTGGCAAGGCGGTCAGCTGCATTGGACCCGATGAATCCACACCCTCCAACAATAATTACTTTCACAACCTTTCCTCCGATCCACTAACGTCATCTATGTTGTTTCTTATCTCGATGCAGACAAATCGTGGTCTCAATCGGTGCCCAAGTGCCATGAATCCAGCCTGGAAATCGAAGAACCTCAAATTCCGAATTCTGGCCGATCTGCGAATCCAACTGCCACATCTCACCCCGCGTCAACTGGTCCTTGTCGGTATTGTCGATCAGCAGAATCCCACCGGGTTTGAGATGGCGCAAGGCCAGTTGGTAACAGGCGAGACGGTGCGACCCATCGATCGATATCAGGTCGAAGTATCGCTCAGGAAACTCCGCAATAGCCTGAACGTATTGCTCGCCTTCCCGGCAGCTCAGCCGGGCCTTGCTCACACGTTGCGCCACGAACCGATACCACTCCTCGTTGTCCTCCACTGAAACAACTTCTGCACAATGCCGCTCAAACCAAATCGTCGATGTTCCACTTGACCACTCAAAGACCCTCGCCCCGTGCGGCAAATTCCGCCGCAGATAGCGGAACGCATTCATGGTGATCCACGGCCGCTGCGGACGGAACCCAAACAAAACGCGTGCAGCCGTGCTCGCCAAAGACAAGACGCAGTCGCGAAATTCCCCTATGTTCTGCAGTGCGAGGTACCCTTTTTCGTTGTGAAACCGTGAGAGCCGGAGCACTGAGCCCGGAAGGTAAGAAGATGTAGTCGGAGTACCTGGTGTCATAAAGCTGTCGCCAGCAGTTCGTCGGTTTGCGCCACGGGCTGGTCCGTGATTGACTCGAGTGCGTAGCCGAGCGCCCGCAGCCGGGCACAACATTCGGCGTGAACCGGACGGCTGTGCGTCGCCAGCAGAATCCGCGGCCGATACCGGCGCAGCAGCGCTTCAGCACCGTCAAGCACCTCAGCCTCCGCCCCTTCCACGTCAATCTTGATCAGATGCGGCGCTGAAGCGCCATGCTGTTCCACGAAATTACTGAGTTGCAGGACCGGGACTTTGAATTTGCCGGACAAACTCAAGTGGCCCATATGCGGGTCTGTATCCGCGAAAAACATACCCTCCCCGTCGAAGTTGGAAACGGCCGACTCGACGAGTTCGACGTTGCCCACCCGGTTCATGCGCAAGTGCTCCCGAAGAAACGCAACGTTACGCGGCAGTGGCTCAAAGGCGTACACCCTTCCGCTTGGCCCGGTCACACGGGCCGCCAGCAGCGTATAGAACCCTACGTTGGCTCCAATGTCAAACACCACTGTCCCTGGCGTGATCAACCCCGCAAACAACTTCTGCTTGGTTAACTCATAAGTTCCCATCCAGCAGCCATGCGTCGCCGAACCCACAATCCAGCGCGCACCGCGCAGCGGTCCCTGAAGCACAGCCACTGCCGCCCGTTTGGGCATCAGCCCCAGTGCGCCCCGCAGGAGTCGCCCGACCCACGACTGGATCGGAACTCTCGAGATGTCCAATACGAAAGGTGTCTCCATACCGATCCCAAATAGAACTCCAGCTTGGCCACGGGAACGAAATTGTTCCTTTGTCCCCGTTTCGATCCCGAACCTCACTTCAAACCGTAAGATCCGTAGGTGGAACCATACTCCTTGGTTTGCGACCAGGAATTCAGAATAGTCCCCAACACGGGCGTTCCGTCCTCGGCAAAGCGCTGCGCGGCGGACAAGGCCGTCTCCTGCGTAGTTCGACCCGCCCGGATCACCAGTACGACGCCATCGGCGAACTGGCTGATGATCCGCGCATCGGGCAGATGTAACATGGGCGGTGTGTCAATAAGTACAACATCGAAACTCTCCCGGAAACGTGCCAATAGCTCGTGCAGCCGCGGCGAGTGTAACAAACTGGTGGTCCGGCCCCGTAGTTCGCCCGCCGGCAGCAGGAACAGGTTCGGAATTTCGGGTTGAGCCAGGAGCTGCCCAAAAATCATCTCGTTCACCGGTTCGGCGCCCCGCAACAGGTCCACCAGCGTGGGTTTCCCCGTCACGTCAAATAGCCGCTGCAACGACGGCTTGCGCAAATCGCCGTCGATTAGCAGCACGCGCCTTTCAATTTCCGCCAGCGCCACCGCCAGGTTCGACGAAATCGTACTCTTTCCATCGCCTGGACTGGGGCTGGTCACAATCAGCACCTTCGACCCCGTCCGCTCACCCGCCCGAACAATCGACGCCAGTATCGCTCGGATCGATTCAGCCACCAGCGATGGCTTTCGATTGAGCGTCGCCAGCGCCACTTCTTCTGAGCGCTTAGCTGCCGGGATCACGCCCAATTCCGGAAGGTGCCCCAAGACTGGGTCCCCTGGCACGTGAATCCGACGGTCAGTCTGCTCTCGCACCGCGGCATACCCAAACCCGGCTACCAGCCCCGCTAGAAGGCCCACGAGCGCGTTCATCGGCATATTGGGTCCCGCCGGAACCGCGGGTGGTCCTGCCGTGTCCACAATTCGTACATTGGTATTCCGCAACGCCGCCGCCATGCCGGCTTCCTTTACCCGCTGCGACATCGCGTCATATAGGGCCCGCGACGACTCCACTTCGCGCTTGAGCACGTTATAGTGAACGGCCTTGGAAGCCTGATCGTTGACTAAGCTCGCCTGCCGCAAAAAATCCGCCTCTACGAGCTTTTCCCTCTCTGTCGCCGACAAGTACTCGTTCTGAATCCGGTTAACAATGTTCGACCGTTCCTTACTAATAGTGCCTTGAATCTCGTTGATCTGCGCCTGCACCCGCTGTACCTTTGGATGCGCGGGCGTCAGCGCGGCGCTTAACTCAGCATACTGCCGTCGTAACTCGGTCAGCTTGGTTTGATACTCCCGCAGCATGCCATCGTTCAAAACCTCAGGCAGCGTTTCCGCGCTGGCCTGCCGCGCCAGTTCAAAGCGCGCCTGTTTGTTCATTCGGTCGGCTTGCGCTCGCGACAACTCCGTCTGCACCTGCCGTAGCTTCTCCTGAACGACGTTCTCTTTGTCGCCGTGAAACATCAAGCCAGACGCTTGTGCGTAGCTCTGTAACTCCTGGTCGGACCGTTCCATCTTGGCCCTCAGTTCAGCCAACTGCCGCCCCAACCATTCGCTCGTCTGCTGGGACGTCTTCCAGCGCGTCTCCAGAGACGCATTGATGTACTCCTGCGCCAGTGTGTTCACGAAATCGGCTGCGCGTTGCGGGCTCGATGCCTCAAAGGAGATCTCCACGACCCTGGTCAGCCCCGCTGCTTGCACCTGCAACTTGGCTCGCACCCGTTCAAGCAGCTGTTTCTGCCGCGTCACCTCTGGCAGCGCTGGCTCTGCCGGCAACCCCATTCCTAGCCACCGCCTCACGCGGGCCACTGTTCCCCAGCCCGGCTGGTACTCAGGCCATTCGGAAAGCGTCAGCTTCTTTTCGACACGGTCTAGAACCACGTCGCTGCGGAGCAGCCGGATTTGCGTCTGCAAATAGGTCTCCGACGTGTACTCAGCCGCCGCCGTCGCATCGACGCTCTTCAGGTTCAGAAACTCGTCGTTCAACCCCTGAATCTCAATCGCGCCACTGGCGCGGTAAACAGGCACTTGCGGAAGCGTCACCAGTACGCCAGCCAGCAACCCCAATGAGCATGTCAGACCCAAGACGAGTTTATGCCGCGTGACTATTCGCAGGTACGGACCCAACAGTCCTTCCGGCGGCGGTTCAGAAGGCGCCGACCTGCGAAACAGCGGCCCAGGACCACTCGGCCCACCTAATCGCGCGAGTTCCTGTGAGGGATATGGTCCGACGCCACTGATTTGTAGTTGCCCCATGCTATTCCTTTGGTATCTTTCGCCTAGCGCCGCCAGATGACCACACCAGTGCCCATCTGAATAGCCGCCTCAAGCCCGCGCAGCGCCGCGCTCTTGGGAGCGTTGTTCGGTATGAACAAGACATCGTCGGCGCGCATACTGAAATCCTTCGACTTTCCCGCAAGAATGTCGCCCACATTCACCGGGATCTCCGACCGCGCGTTCGCTGTCTCGTCCTGCCGTAGGATCTTCGCGGCCTTCGGCCTCGCCACACGCGACAAGCCCTGCGCCAGTGAAATCGCTTGCAATACCGACAACGTTTCGCTCTCGCGAAGCGTGAACCCGCCCGGCTTGTTCACCTCACCGACAACATAGATCAGTTGCGCGCGCGGAATCGTTATGACGTCATGGGGACGTACCTGAATGTTCACTTTTGGATTGCGCGCCTCTAACAATTCCCTGACCCGGATCTCGGCCACGCTGTATTGCCCGGAACTGTCGGGCACAGCCCCCTCGATCGGCACCGCTCCGTACGGCTGGATGCGCCGTGTGATCTTGATCGTGTAGCCAGCGTCTTCGGCCAAGCCACCAGCCTGAGACAGCGCCTCCACCAACGTCCTCGGCCCCTGAATCTGGTGTACACCAGGAGTCTTTACCGCGCCCATTACTGAAATCGGGTTGCTCCGCGCCTCGGTCACCGACACCGTGACCTGCGGATCCTTAATGTAAGGTTTTAGGCGCTCGGCGAGTGTGGCTTCCAACTGCTGCAGCGTCAATCCCTCCACCCGGACGCGCCCCGCCAGCGGCAGCCGGAGGAATCCATTGGCATCCACCCGCATCGGTCTGTCGGCGATCTCTTCCGAGTCCATCACTCGGATCGCAAGCTGATCCTCGGGGCCAAGAACGTAGTTCTCGAATACCGCCCGCTCCGGCACCGCCGCTTGCGCCGCCGCTAAACGTGCCTCTGAGCCCACCAAGGTGAGGACAAAGACACTGGCCAGACCGTGAAAAAGGAAATGGCTTCTCCGAAGACGCTGGTTCATTATCAAAACCGATGCACAAAAGAGTTAAGTCTGAAAGTGCCCGACTTGCTGTGCGAACCCCTTTCTAACCGTTTCTCGGCTAGCCCTCAAATGGCGTTCGCATCTCCGCAGTCAGTTCGTAAACTCACTTGAGTATACGGGAAAAAACACACCTAGAGCAACGGTTTCTTCCCCCTTGCCCCACCCACAAGTGAATCCTGTAGTACCACTTCGAGTACCATAAGTACTGGAGCATTTAGGCCAATTTATTCACATGGCTTTGAAAGTTCTAGCCGGATTGGGAGTTGACCGCCAAATCGGTGGAGCGTCCGGCGGAGGCAATCGGAGCCGACAGTGTCGCCGGCGAGCGGCTGGAAAGAGCTACGCAACTCGATCTGCCCGTCATTGGGTCAGCCGGTTCCGATTCGGAGAGTGCAAACGGATGGGACGGGAGTACCCCCAAATGAAGGAAAAACTCTTGGGAGGCGCGCCGGGCAGCATGAATAACCGCCACTTCCCTGTCGCGCCTCACTTCTTCGGACTTGATAGGAAATTGGACTATCGGTTACTTCTACCGCAACCGCCGCCGGACCCGGCTCAGCATCAACGGAGCGCCGGCCAATAGCAACAAAAAGGACGAGGGCTCAGGAACCACCTCTTCGCTCAGAACGACGTTGTCCAGCAACACGCCATAGGCATCTCCGCCCACCCCCGCGCCCGGCGTCCCGAACGACAGCTGCGCCAGTGTGGGCACCGCCACTGAGAATTGGCGCGTGATACTGGAGAAATCCGAGAAGCCGTTCAAATTGATCGTTTCAGAAAACGGACCTACTCCAACCAGGACCTCCACCGCGTTCTGATCCGTTCCCGCGGGGCCGAACGAGTTATTGGCCAGCGAGAACGACAGCGTGTACATGTTGCCCGGCGTCAGGTTGAAATGCGCCACCGTCTGGATCCCTCCCGAAATGTATGTGGATCCATCCAGATCCACATACAGCCCGTTGCCTGGTTTGATGTCGTTGAAACCGTTCCCGATCAGGTCCACCGCGCCAGCCGATACGGTCCAATTCGTGAAACCCGCAAAATCTAGCTGTCCCGCGCCTCCGTTTGTCGCGTCGAAATTGTCCGAGAAGATGACTCCGGCATTCAGATTCACACTGGACATCACCACAAACAACGAAATCCCCAAGAAATCACCTTTCACTGCTCGCTCCTCTGTGACTAATCACTATTTGATGACGCACCCTTCAGCCCCTTGCAATGCTCTGCCCCAAAAATACACCGCCCATGCACTCCCTGTAAACACGTAAGGTACTACCAGGCAACTGGATCTTGCCCAAGGTGCAGTGAGGCGCCACGGATTAAGTCCGGTCGGAGTTCCCTCATCGACGTACCGATGCCCTTCCGCACCAGGGTCCAGTACTAGCCAACTCCACGCGCGTCCTTCCATTTCCGCAAATCGGAGAGAACCGACAGCTTCACCGTTCCGCCCGGCACTTCACCAATTTCACGTGAACCCGCGCCACATCACCCATATAATGGTTTCTCGCATGCTCCCCGGCGGCTTTACTGAGGTATTCCAGGCCCTTCCGGCACTCCCCGTTGGCCTCATACCAGAGGCCAACGTACAGGTGTCCGTAAAACTGCCCGTCCCCTCCTCCCCGCGCCGCGGCTGCCAGTACTTTCTCGACACTCCCCTTCCCCGCGTACAGCGAATCCACCTCCGCCATCGGCACGCGATCATCTCCGCCCACCGGCACATAGGGGCGCTTGCCGCACAAGTACCAGAACGCAGAGTTCTCCACGTCGTTCGGGTTCACCGTGGCGTGCAGTTCAAACTGCTTCTCACACTCCTTCTTTTGTCCCGCATAGTAAAGCGCGATCCCGCGCTGCCAGTTATACGGAAGCAGCCGAGGCTCCAGTTCGATCGCCTTGTCGAACGCCTTCACCGCCTCTTTCACCTTCCCCGCCCGGAACAGTTCTTCGCCGCGCGCCTGGTGTTCCTTCCAGGTTTGTCCCCACGCGGTCATCGCCACCAGCACCATCAGCCATCTCATTCCTCCTATGCTAATCATTGACACGCACGCCCATATCTACTCGCCCGACGAGAAGAAGTATCCGCCCCTGCCGAAACCCCTTCGGCCGCCAGGAGGCAAGGGATCGACCGAAGATCTGCTCAAGGAGATCAAGGCCGCCGGAGTCACCGCCGTCTGCGCCATCCAGACGCAGACTTTCTATGGCTTCGACAATCGCTACGTCTGCGACTCCTCGCGCGCCAACCCCTCCTGGATGGTTGGCGTCTGCAACCTCAACCCCGACGATCCCCAAAGCCCCGCCACGCTCCGCGCCCTCTCGCGCGATTGCGCCATACGCGGCTACCGCTCCATCCCGTCCCCGCGCTCCAAAAAGCTCGACAGCGACGGCCCACGCCGCATGTGGCGCACCGCCGCCGAACTCGGCATTGTTGTCAACGTCCTGATGAATCGCGACAACGCCGCCGGCCTCGCCACTCTCCTCGGCGAGTTCCCTTCCTTGCGCGTCGTCCTCGACCACACCATGAACCTCAAAGCCGGTCCGGATCTGCAACCAACCCTGGCAGAGGTTCTGCGCCTCGCCCGTTTCAAAAACCTGCACGCCAAGCTCACCTTTATCCCCACCGGCAGCGCCACCGGCTACCCCTGCGCCGACATGCACGACCCCTGTCTCCAGGTGATCAAAGCTTATGGTCCCGAACGCTGCGTCTGGGGTTCCGACTTCCCCTGCGAACTCTGGTGCCCCAAGGTCAGCTACACTGAGCACCTGCGTATCTTCGCCAAGGATCTGCCTCTCAACGATGACGCGCGTTCCAAAATCCTCGGCGGAACCGCTCGCAGATTATGGTTCCCGGGGTTGTAACCGTAGATCTATATAATCGTAAAGTGCGTACATTCATCGCAGCCGCGCTCGCCGCTTGGTGCCTGGTCTCCTGCGGCCAGAACATCAACACTAAAGAAGCCGTCCGCCAGGGCGTCATCGACCATTTGGGGGCTCGCAAGGGACTCGACCTCGACCTGTCTTCCATGGACGTCGACGTTACTTCCGTCACGTTCCGCTCCAATGAGGCTGATGCCATGGTTTCTTTCAAACCCCGTGGCTCTTCCGGCGCCGGCGGCATGCAGATGAAGTACACCCTCGAGCGCGACGGCAGTCGCTGGAAAGTCAAGAACAAGGCCGAATCCGGCGCCAACCCGCACGGTGCCGCCCCCGCAGGTGGCGTGAACCCTCACGGTGGCGCGGCGCCGGCCCCTGGTTCGCAAATGCCCCCTGACCATCCGCCCATCCCAACGCCCAAACCAGGATCCGCAAAATGAAACATGTCGCCGTGCTCGGAGGCGGGCCCGCCGGAGCTCATGCCGCCGAGCGTCTTGCAACCGCCGGGTTGCGTGTCTCCGTACTCGACGAGAAACTCGCTTGGGAAAAGCCCTGCGGTGGAGGAATCACCTACAAGGCATATCACCAGTATCCGTTCCTGCTGAACAACAACACGCCCAAGCGATTCGTCACGGAAACCTACCTGGCAACTCCCAAGACTGACCGCGTTCGGATGGACCTCAACCAGCCGCTCTTGATTTATTCCCGCCACGACTTGAACAATCTCATCCTCCGCCGTGCCGAGGACGCCGGGGCGCAAGTCGAAAAGACGCGTGTGCTCGAAGTCAACCGCCGCGGCGCAGGTTGGGCCATTCGCACCCGGCACGGTGTCATGGACGCCGACTTCTGCGTCGTCGCCACCGGCGCGCGCAACCCGCTCAAGGAATTCGGCACGGCGTACTCCGCCGAAGACACCATGTTCGCGCTGGGTTACTACGTGCCCACCGAACAGCCTCATATCGACATCCGCTTCTTTGACAGGTTCGAGGGCTACATCTGGGTCTTCCCCCGCTGCGGTCATCTCTCGGCCGGCATTTGTGGCAAAGGCGAATCCGCTCAGGCCCTTCGCCAGCGCCTCGAACGCTATCTCAGCGATCAGGGTCTCAACTGGAAGGGCGCTCAGTTTTACGCCCACATGCTCCCATCCCTTGAATCCCGCTCCTGGCGCGCGAATCGCACCGCCGGCGAAGGCTGGCTCGCCGTCGGCGATGCCGCGGGACTCGTCGACCCCATTACCGGCGAAGGGCTCTACTACGCCGTCCGCTCCGGCGACCTCGCCAGTCAGGTCATCCTCAACGACGCCCACGCCCCCGAGGCCAAGCCCGCCGCCTACCGCTCCCTCATCGACAGAGACTTCACCCGCGACCTCTATCTCGCCTCGCTCATCGCCCGCCGCATGTACATGGGCCGGTTCCTCTTCGAATCCGTTCCCACCCGCATGGTCCAGTTCATCCGCCGCAGTCCCCGGTTCCGTGCTCTGATGCAGGACCTCTTTGCCGGCACGCAAAGCTACGAAGGCCTGCGCGAACGCCTCTGGAGCAACCTCAACGGGACCCTCCAG
>JAEUQD010000953.1 GCA_016789925.1 Bryobacterales bacterium
GCCTCTCCGGAGTTCGTGCTGGAGGCGCTGCATGGCTGAACCGGTCAGGGTGCAATTCAAGGTCAACGGCGTCGATCGCGAGGTGGAGTGCTGGCCAATGGAGCGGCTGCTGGACGTGCTGCGTGAGCATTTGCGCCTGACGGGCGCCAAGGAAGGGTGTGGGGAAGGCGAGTGCGGGGCCTGCGCGGTGCTGATGGACGGGCGGCTCGTGAACAGTTGCCTGGTTCCCGCGCTGGAGGCGGCGGGCCGGACGGTGACGACGATTGAGGGGCTCGCCAACCACCCTGTTGTGGATGCTTTCTGCGAGGGCGGAGCGGCCCAGTGTGGGATTTGCACACCGGGGATGGTGGTGGCCACCGTGGACGCGCTCGCGAGGAACGTGGAGGCGAGCGAGGATCAGCTCCGCAAACACTTGGCCGGGAATCTTTGCCGCTGCACAGGCTACCGGGCGGTTCTCGAGTCGGCGTTGGCGGCCTTGGCGGGGACGAAGCGGTGAGGAGCTTTGTCCCCGACATTGAGTTGCGCGCGCCCTCGCGCCTGGAGGAGACGCTCGAACTGCTCGACAACGGCTGGCAACCGATGGCGGGCGGTACCGACATGATGGTGGAACTGGAAGCGGGCAAGTTGGAGGTTCGCCGGATTGCCGGACTTTGGAACGTCAATGAACTGCGTGGCATTCGCAGGGAAGGCGGATGGCTCTCTGTCGGGGCGACGGTGACTTACACGGAGTTGCGGGAATCGGCGGAGATCGGCGAACACTACGCGCTACTGGCGCAAGCTGCGGCCTGCACCGGTGGCATCGCGACACAGAATAGGGGGACTCTTGGGGGCAACATCGGCAACGCGTCGCCGGCGGCGGACTCGCTGCCGGTGCTGCTGGTCTACGATGCGGAACTCGAGATTGCATCGCGGCGCGCCGTGCGCCGGATCCCGTATGCGAAGTTCCACACGGGTTACAAGCGGAAAAACCTGGCTCCCGGGGAACTGATCACGCGGATTCTGCTCCCGGCGCGGCAAACCGGATGGCAGGAGTGCTTCCGAAAGGTGGGAACGCGCGCCGCCCAGGCCATCTCAAAGGTGGCGATGGCGGCCGCCGCGCGGGTGGCGAATGGCCGCATTGACGACATTCGAATCGCCTATGCGAGTGTCGCTCCGGTGCCGCTGCGCTGCCATCAGACTGAACTGGCGTTGCGCGGCGCCCGGTTGGCGGAACTGCCCGAACTGCCGGATGAAACAACTCCCATCGACGACATCCGGTCGACGGCACGGTACCGAAGACAGGTGGCGCGCAATCTGCTGGTCCGGTTTCTGGCAGGACTGAAGTGACGCGGTTGCGCTACGCAGCCTGGGCCGGGATGTTCGTCTTCGGACTGGCCATTGCCCTCCTCGGCGCCGTACTGCCCCTGCTGGCGGGCCGTGCCCGATTCGACCTGGCGCGCGCCGGCCTCCTGTTTGTGACGCTGAACGCGGCGGTCGTGGGCTGCTCGCTGACGATGGGATCGCGGATCGACCGGCGCGGACCGAAGGTGGCCATGATCGCGGGTCCTCTCTGCGTATCCGCAGCCCTGATTGCGATTTGCGTGGCGCGGGATTTCGGCGTGCTGCTGGCAGCGTCGATCATGCTGGGGCTGGGCGGCGGTTTGCTGAATCTTTCGACCAACACCTTAGCCGCCGGCCTGAGCCAGGACGAACGGAAGAAGAACGCGGAGTTGAACCTGCTGGGCATCTTCTTCGGATTGGGAGCGCTGACGGTGCCGCTGGGTCTCGGCGTCCTCTTGGAGCGCCACGGACTGGATCTGGTTTTGATCCTGGCGGCCGCGCTCTGTGCCGTGGTGGGCGCCGGCGCGGCGACTCTCCGATTTCCCGGGCCGGCGCCCCACGTCCGCAAACCGGCACGCCATCCGCTGGCACTCCTGCGCGACCCGTGGGTTGCCCTTGCCGCGTTTCTGCTGTTCTTGCAAGCCGGCAACGAAGTGGTCCTTTCGGGCTTCGCGACAACGCACCTGACGCTGTTTGCCGGAATGCCGGCCGCCGCCTGGGCCACCGTGGGGATGTGGACCGCGGTAGTAGTTGCGAGGGCGTTGCTGGCCGTTGTGGCCCGGCGCGTGAATGGTCAGGTGATTGTGGTCGGAAGCGCCGTCGGAACAATTCTGGGGAGTCTCGGGCTTTTGTATGCGACGTCGTTCGCGGCAGCGGCGACCGCGCTGGTGGTGACAGGAGCTGCCATGGCGGGCATTTTCCCGACGATGATGGGAATTGCCGGTGCGCGGTTCGGCGGGCAAGTGGGCGCCGTATTCGGAGCGGTGCTCGCAGTGGCCCGAACGGGGGCGATGCTGTTGCCGTGGATTGCCGGATCGCTCGCGGCGCGCCATGGGACCCGCGCCGCCATGGCTACCGCCGCGGTGTCGGCCGGCGGCATCGTAATTCTCTCGCTGGTGTTGAGCCTGCCCGGTGTTCACGCAGCGGCAAGTCGATCGCGGTGTGGCGA
Source organism: Bryobacterales bacterium (assembly GCA_016789925.1). Classification (GTDB taxonomy): domain Bacteria; phylum Acidobacteriota; class Terriglobia; order Bryobacterales; family Bryobacteraceae; genus JADLDI01. The sequence goes on from JAEUQD010000953.1 coordinate 2,489, forward strand.
GCCAGAAGGGTGACACCGGAGAATTTGGTAGCTTGGTTGCTTCACATCGTGTCAACACAATCGTTTCGTAGTTTCGTCCTGCTATTGCTCGCCCTGGGTACAGCCGCCGGGTTAGCGGCGGCTGGCAAGAACAACAAGAACTGGCCTGACTACGGCGGCGGACCGGATTCGTCTCATTTCGTCGAACTGGACCAGATCACCAAATCCAACGTCAGCCGGTTGGACGTGGCTTGGGTCTATCCGACGGGAGACAATCATGCCTACCTGTTCAATCCGGTCGTGGTCGATAACGTCATGTACGTGCTGGCAAAGAACAGCTCTCTGGTCGCATTGGACGCCACGACGGGGAAGGAGATCTGGATTCATGAAAACCTTCCCGGCCTCTCAACCCGCGGCATTGCGTATTGGGAAAGCAAGAACCGCAAGGACAGGCGGCTGATCTTCGCGATCAACGACTACCTGCAACAGATCGACGCGCGGACCGGCAAGTCGATTCTGACGTTCGGGAAGAAAGGACTGGTGGACCTGCGGGAAGGTTTGGGCCGTGATCCGAAGTCCATCAACCGGATTCAGACCGACACGCCCGGTCGCGTCTTCGAAGACCTCATTTTGATGGGGTCCACACCGGGCGAGGCCTATCTCGCGCCGCCAGGCGATATCCGCGCCTACAACGTGGTTACGGGCAAGTTAGTCTGGACCTT
>JAEUQD010001011.1 GCA_016789925.1 Bryobacterales bacterium
CGGCCCTTCCAGAGGAGGTCGCGCTCCTCGGCGGAGCGGGCGACACGAAATTCCCGGGCGTTGCAGGAGAAGCAGGCTTCACGGACCTGTTCGACCTGTTCTTCCACCTGTTCGGTGAGGCCTTCGAGTTCGATGAGCAAGACGGCCTGAGCGTCCAAAGGGAAGCCGGCGTGGGTGGCTTCCTCCACCATGCGGAGCATCACGCCATCGAGCATTTCGACGGCGACGGGCGTGATGGCGCGGGCGGTGATCTCAGCCACGGTTCGGCCGCAATCGGCGGCGGAATCATAAATGGCCAAAATTGTTTTCACAGCTTCGGGCTGGCGCATGAGGCGGATGATCACCTTGGTGACAAAACCCATGGTGCCTTCCGAGCCGGTGAACAGGCCCACGATATCGTAGCCGGGGAGGTCGGCTTCCGGACCGCCGGTGTTGACGACCGAACCGTCGAGCAGCACTAGTTCCAAGCCAAGGACGTGATTCGTGGTGACGCCGTAGGCGAGCGTATGCGGTCCACCGGCGTTTTCGGCCACGTTGCCGCCAATGGTGCAGGCGCGTTGAGAAGAGGGGTCGGGTGCGTAGAAATACTTGTCGCCCTGGACGGCGAGCGTAATGTCAAGGTTGACGACACCCGGTTGAACGACGGCGCGCTCGTTGGCCAAGTCGATTTCGAGGATGCGATTCATCCGGGCGAAGGCGACGGTGAGGCCGCCGGAGCGGGGAATTGCGCCGCCGGAAAGCCCGGTGCCGGCGCCCCGGCCGACCAGGGGAACGCCGTGCCGGCGGGTGACGTTGACGATGCGGACAACGTCTTCGGTGGAGCGTGGAAAGACCACCATTTCCGGCTTATGTTTGTCGACGCCACCGTCGTACTCGTAGAGAGTGAGGTCTTCGGGTCGGTCGAGGTACCCGCGTGGTCCGACAATCTCGATCAGTTCTCGTTTCGCCGCGGGCGGGATCATAGTAGCGATTTCAGGTAGCGGGACATGTTCTCAACGGTCCACTCGGCGCCGATGATCTTTTGTACCACTTTGCCCTTGCTGTCAATGACGTAGGTTTCCGGATAGCGGTAGGTATTGAAGAGGCCGGGGACGAGGCCTTCGGCGTCGCGCGCGGTGGCGTAGCTGACCTTGAAGCGGCGGAGGAAATCCTTGTACTTTTTCTCGTTCTTGTCGACGCTGACGCCGAGGACGACGACGCCGGAGTCTTTGAGTTGTTCGTGAAGGGCGACCAGGGCCGGGGTTTCACGGACGCAGGGAGGGCACCAAGTGGCCCAGAAATTGACTACGAGGACTTTGCCACCGAAACTGGAGCGCGACATAGTGATGCCGGCGTCGGTGGTGATGGTGAAATCCGGAGCAGTGTCGCCAACGTTGACCGTGCGGTCGCGAAGGGCGTCCCAGAGGACCACGCTGAAGACCGCAACTGAACCGGCCAGCAAGTAAAGGAGAACTCGATCGGTGATGGAGGGCCGCATGGAAGACAATATTTATTGTACCGGCAAGCGGCGGGACGGAAGAAGAATCCCACCTGGCGCGGCCAGCATCTATTGAGAGCGACTAGTGAGAGCGAAGCGTTCATGTACATTACTCGAAAAGCGGAGTTTTCGGCGTCTCATGCCTGCTGGAGAGCAGACTGGACGGCAGAACGGAACCGCGACGTTTATGGCGTGGCGTCGAACCCGCGGGGCCACGGCCACAACTACGTGATCGAAGTGACGCTGGAAGGCGAGCCGGATCCGGTCACGGGCATGATCGTCGATTTGAAACTCGTGAAGGACGTCATCAATCAGGAAGTAGTGGAGGTCTATGACCACCGGTTCCTGAACCACGAGGTGCCGCCGTTCGACCAAGTGGTGCCCACGGCGGAGAATATCGCGCGGGACATTTGGGAACGGCTGAACGGCCACTTTCAGGAAGGTCCGGCGCGTCTGAAGAACGTTCGGCTGTATGAAACCGACGACTTGTTCGTGGATTATACGGGGGCGTAAGGGGCAGTGGTAAAGGTTACGCGGCAGTATCGCTTTTCTGCTTCGCACCGGCTGCATTCGCCACAACTGAGCGACGACGAGAACCGGCAAGTGTACGGCAAGTGCAACAATCCTTACGGGCACGGACATGACTATGTAGTGCAGGTCCAGGTTTCGGGTCCGGTGGACGAGGACACGGGCCTGGCGTTGCCCGTAGAGGTTTTGGATGGGCTGATGGAGAGGTTGGTGCTCAGAGACGTCGCCAACGGAAATTTAAACGATCTGCCGGCGTTCGCGGAGGTGGTGCCGACCACGGAAATGCTGGCGATTGAGGTGGACCGGCGGCTACGAGCCCGCTGGAGTGCGGTTTTTCCGGAAACGTGGCCGCAATTGGATGGAGTGCGGATTCTGGAAACCAAGCGAAACGTGTTTGAAACGATCGGAGCGAGGATATGAAGGCAAAAGCGGTAGTGCAAATGATGACGCCGAAGCGGGAAGAAGGAACGATCGCTTCGCATATGGAATCCGTTCTCAGGAAACTGGGTGAGGATACGGATCGGGAAGGGCTACTGCGGACGCCGGAGCGTTCGGAGAAGGCGTTGAAGTTTCTGACGAGCGGTTATGACGTAAACCTTCAAGACATCGTGAACGGCGCGCTGTTCCAGGTGAAGCACGACGAGATGGTGATTGTGAAGGACATCGAATTCTACAGCCTGTGCGAGCACCACATGTTGCCATTCTTTGGTAAAGTGCATGTGGCGTATTTGCCGAATGAGAAGGTAATCGGGCTGAGCAAGATCCCGCGTATCGTCGACGCGTTCGCGCGGCGGCTTCAGGTGCAGGAACGGCTGACCCAGGATGTCGCCCAAGCGATTGGGGAGATCACAAAGCCGCGCGGGGTGGGCGTGATTATCGAGGCTCGCCACTTTTGCATGATGATGCGGGGTGTGGAGAAACAGGAATCGTCAACTGTGACCAGCGCGATGCTGGGGGCGTTCCGGTCGCAGCGGGCGACGCGCGAGGAGTTTTTGTCGCTGGTACGGCACAACTCGCTGTCACGCTAGGCGGTGCGGCGTGCGCGCATTTCTCGACTCACTTCAGCCAATTGATCCGGAGTGAGAATCCGCCGCCCTAGTGCAATGAGGTGTTCATCTTCGGCGGCGATGTGGGCGGCGTAGACGGAGCGCATCTCCCGGGCCAGACGCTGATAGTCGGCCAGCGAAGCAGGGAGGTTGGCGATGGCCTCCCGCAACTGGCGATAGAGGTCTTCGGCGTAGCGGTGATCATTTTCCAAGCCGGCAATGAAAGCCTCTTCCTCCTGGCTCAAACTGCGAGCCAAGCGGGGAAAGAGGCTTTTTTCTTCGTCTTCGGTGTGCAACTGGCCGGAGAGGTCCATGAAGCGGCAAGCATTCTGAATGACCTCGGCGGCTTCGCGCGGAGATTCGAGGTAGGCGTCGCCGGCGCGGACCAAGACGTCCAGGCGCTCCTCGATGCGGCGGTGACAAGCCGCCAGGTGATCCAGCGGCTGGGACAAGGAGTCGCGCGGCGGGGCAAACAGTTGGTCCATGCGGATCATACGTCAAGCGTACCTCCGGTGCGGTTGTTGGGTCTGTGACCGGGGTCACGATAAAATGGAAAAAACATGCAGGACTATCGTCAGTTTCGGGTGGGGCCTGACCCTTTTGGCCGGACGTGGAGCGTGGATTTTGTGTGGCTGCAGACGGGAATTGCGATTCGCCATGCGGACACGGTGGATGTGAAATTCGCCGTCAACGACGGCGAGGCCAGGGAAGAGCGAGTGATTGCGCTGCCCCATCCGCTGCTGAAAGCAGCGACGGCGAAACGCAACCGTCCTCTCAACGACGCGTGGTGCATGAAGGTCGCGGCATTGCACCTGATAAAGATGATCCAAACCGGCGAAGACACCGAAAAATCCCTAGTGACGCTGTCGGCCGAGGATATCGAGGCAGCCGCCGCGGAGTTGGAGAAAAAACGTAACGCCGCTTGAGACTCCTGAGACACTCCATTCCTGTGCTAAGAATGGAGCGTATATGGTGCGACTGGAAGCGGTTCTCAATAGTTGGAAGACGGTCAGGCAGGACACCGTGCAGGCGGTAGCCGACATGCCTGACCTGAGCTATCAGCCGACGCCCGAGCTGATGGCATTTCGCGACCTCGCCGTCCACGTGCTCAACGCCGGACACGCCCTGACGCAATTGCTCTTGGATGGAACGGAAGATATGTCGGCGGCGGGCTTCCGAGAAAAGATGGCGGCGTATTTTCTGTCGGTTCCGGCCAATGCCGAGGCGGGCGAACTGGTCGAGAAACTGACGGCCACGCTGGAGACGGACGCAGCGGAATTGGCGGCGCGGCCGGCGGAGTTCTGGGCGGGAATGATCACGCGGTTCGACGGGCAGCGCCTAACGCGTCTGGAGATGCTGCAATTCATCAAGGAGCACGAACTGACGCACCGCTCCCAGATGTTCATGTACCTGAGATTGAAGGGCATAGTGCCGCCGCCGACGAGGCGGAAGATGGCGAAGAAATAAAATCACCGGCAGTGTCTTGCAATTGGTTGTGAGTTTTGTATAAAGAAGGGTGCGCCGTTTTTAGCGCGGGCTGAATCATCGAATTTCAGAAAAGAGTGAGGCAACAAAATGGTCAACTGTCCCAAGTGCGATGCGGTCATCGACGTGGAAGAAGACGAACTGGACGAAGGCGACGTGTTGAGCTGCGACGAGTGCGGCGCCAGCCTCAGCGTGTCGGGAACCGATCCGCTGGAATTGGCTTCCGACGATGACGATGAATTTGACGATGAAGAGGACGAAGACTTCGATGAGGACGATGAGGAGGACGAAGACGAAGAGGACGAAGAAGAGAACTGGTAGGCGCGCGCTGCTGGTCTCGCTGGCGGGCCTGTTGTTGCCCGCCGCGCGGGGGTGGGGCAAGAAGGAACAAGGCGCACAAGCGGTAATCGCCGGAACTGTCTTCCGCGATACGGGATTCTCGTTGCGCGGGGCGGAAGTGACCGTGAGGCCTGCCCCGGAAGGCCGCAAGAGGAAGGAATGGAAGGCGTTGAGCGATGCCCGAGGCGAGTTCGCGGTGAGGGTCCCGGCCGGTCCCGCCAGCTATAATTTAGTTGTGAGCGCCAGTGGTTACCGGTCGCAGGAAAAGACGCTGACGCTGGCCGGGGAAGAGCGGGTAGAGTTTTCCTTCCAGATGGAGCCGAAATGAGAAGACGCGGGTGGCTGGCTTTGGTTCTGTTGGGCTCGATGGCGGCGGCCGCGTGGGCGCAACAGAATCCGAACCGGGATGTGCAGGAGCGCAAGGAACCGTTGTTCCGCCCGGAGGAGCGCGGCAAGAAGAAGAAGGACAAAGACGAGGACGCCAATACGCGGGCACTGGGCGGGGTAGTGCGCAATGAAGGCGATGAAGCCGTGGATGGCGCCGTGGTGCAACTGAAGGATACGAAAACGCTGCGAGTGCGGTCGTACATCACGAAGGCGGACGGCCAATACCGGTTTTACGGCCTCAGTCCGAATGTCGACTACGAGGTGCGAGCGACCTTCAAAGAGACATCCAGCGACACCAAGACCCTAAGCCTGTTTGATTCACGGAAGCAGGCAGTCATCAACCTGAAGCTCGACAAGAAGAATTGATTGTTTAAAGAGGATCGCGGGCGAGCCGGAGAGTTCCGGTTCGCCCACGATACTTTTACATGCGCTTAGGAATTGCTCTGCCGCAGGTGGCTATGGTGGCGGCTGTAGGCAAAGTACAGTACGAGGCCGATTCCCATCCAGATAAAGAAGGCGAACCAGGTGAGGTGGTCGAGGCCGTACATCAGGGCGAAGTTCGCGACGACGCCGAGGATCGGCACCAGTGGAACCAGGGGCGTACGGAAGGGGCGGGCCAGATTGGGCTCCTTCTTCCGCATGATGATGATGCCGATGCAGACGAGCACGAAGGCGAACAGTGTGCCGATGCTCGTAAGGCTGCCCAGCCGGGAGATGGGCGTGAAGGCCGCGCCGGCCGAAACGAAGATCATCAGGAGGATATTCGAGCGGTAGGGGGTAGCGTAGCGCGGATGGAGGGTCGAAAACAGCTTCGGGAGCAGTCCGTCGCGAGACATGGAATAGAACACGCGCGACTGGCCTAACAACATCACGAGCATGACGGATGTGAGGCCGGCGAGGGAGCCGAGCTTCATGAGTTTTCCGATCCACGGAATGCCCTGCATCCGGTCGACGGCGACGACGAGCGGGGCGGCCACATTGAGATCCTTGTAATTGACGACGCCGGTGAGCACCAGGGCGTAGAGGATGTAGAGGATCGTGCAAATAGCCAGCGAGCCGACGATGCCGATGGGCATGTCTCGCTTGGGGTTCTTGGCTTCCTGGGCGGCCGTGGACACAGCGTCGAATCCGATATAGGCGAAGAATATTTGTCCAGCCGCGGCCAGCACGCCCGACCAGCCGAACTTGCCGAACTCGCCGGTTACATTCTCAGGAACGAACGGCGTGTAATTGCTGTAGTTGATGTAGCCGTAGCCAAGGACGATGAAGAGCACCACGACCGCGACCTTGACGACGACGATGATTGAGTTAAACCGGGCGGACTCCTGAATGCCCACGATGAGGATCATCGAGATGAGGCACAGGATCACGACGGCCACCAGGTTTAGGGAGCCCGGCTGCGGGTCGAAGGGCGAAGCCACCAGCGAGCGCGGCAGGTCGATGCCGGCGTCGCGCAAGATGTTGTCGAGCGTTGCGGCCCATCCTACGGAAACCGTCGCCGCACCCACGGCGTACTCCAGGACGAGCGCCCATCCAATAATCCAGGCCAACAGTTCGCCCAGGGTGGCATACGCGTAGGTATAGGCGCTGCCAGCGATGGGAATCATCGTGGAGAATTCGGAATAGCAGAGTCCGGCAAAAGCGCAGCCGAAGGCCGCGAGGATAAAGGAATAGACCACGGCGGGCCCGGCGTGCTGAGACGCGGCAATACCCGTGAGGGTAAAGATGCCGGCTCCGATAATCGCGCCGATACCCAGCAGCACGAGTTGCGTGGCGCTCAGCGTACGCTTCAGTCCATGGCCCTTGTCTTCGGACTCGGACATGATGCGTTCAATCGATTTAGTTGCAAAAAAGCTCATTTGGCTCCTCGCCAGAGGAAATAAACCGGCAGGCCCGCAAGAACAAGAAGCAGACCCGGCCAGGTGTAGTTGGGCTTGTACAGCAATAACAGGACTTCAATCAAACCAGCCAGAGCGATGTACATGGCCGGCAGTACCGGGTAGCCCAGAGCCCGGTAGGGACGATCCAGATCGGGTCGTTTCACACGAAGAACGAAGACCCCGGCGATCGTCAGAACGTAGAACAGTAAGACTGCGAATATAACATAGTCCAGCAAATCGCTGTAGCTTCCAGTGAGGGTCAACAGGCATGCCCAGACGCATTGGGCGGCCAGCGACACGACGGGAGTCCGGCGGGTGGGATGAATGCGGGCGGCGGGTTTGAAAAAAAGTCCATCCAGCGCCATGGCGTAGTAGACGCGCGCCCCGGCCAACACCATGCCGTTGACGCAGCCGAAGGTGGACACCATGATAGCGGCGGCCATGAGTTGGACGGCGATGGGTCCGAAAATGCCCGAAGCGACGGCGGTGGCGACGCGGTCTTCGGGAGCGGTTTGAATGGCGGCCAGCGGGAGCACGAGAAGGTAGACGTAGTTGCAAAGCAGGTAGAGGAGGGAGACGAAACCGACGCCAAGGCCGAGCGACAACGGCAGGTTGCGGCGGGGATTTTTGATTTCCCCGGCCGTGAAAGTGACGTTGTTCCAGGCGTCGGAGGAGAAGAGCGCGCCGACCATGGCCACGCCGGCAAGCTTGATGGTATTCCAATCAAAAGCTGTGTCGCGCCAGAAATCGGTGAAGTTGGACTCGGCGGCCTGGTTACGTCCGAAGGCGAAGCCCAGCACGATGAGACCAATCAAGGCGCCAGTCTTGGCGACCGTGAAGACGTTCTGCACGATGGCCCCCAACCGCACACCCTGCGCATTGACCAGCGTCAGAAAGACGAGTACGCCGATGCCCGTGAGTTGCTGCGTGTTGAGCACGACGGGGCCCGCCTGGAGCAGCACGTTCTGCGTCGAGATGGACGGGAAGAACACGCCGGCGAACTTGGCGAACGCGACGGCAACAGCGGCGATGGTGCCGGTTTGAATCACCAGGAAGAGCGTCCAGCCGTAGAGAAAGCCGCTGAGCGGGCCAAAGGCTTCGCGCAGGTAGACATACTGTCCGCCCGCGTGGGGCATGGCCGCGGCGAGTTCGCCATAGCTGAGCGCGGCGGTCATGGTAAGCAGTGCGGTCACCACCCAGGTCATCAACATCAGGCCGGGTGATTGCACCTGCCGCGAGATGTCGGCGGCCACAATGAAGACACCGGAGCCGATCATCGATCCCATGACGATGGTGGTGGCGTCGAGCAGGCCGAGCGACTTCAATAGGCCGGCATTTACGGGCTGAGCAGGTGTAGCCATTCTTCGGTTCGTCTCCGTATTGAGTCTTTCGACGGTTCTTCGGGAATGAGGTCGCGGATGAGGGCGATGGAGTCTGCGCCGGCGGCGAGCACGCTGCGCGCGTGCAAACGGTCGATACCGCCGATGGCCACCAACGGGCGCCCGGTGAGTAAACGCCAGGCGCGCAGGTTTTCAAGCCCGACGACAGGGTCAGGGTTCGCCTTGCTGGTGGTGCCGAAGATGGGACCGAGGGCGAGGTAGTCAGCCGGTGCGTCCGCGGCTTCCATCAACTGATTGGCGTTATGGGTGGAGAAACCAAGCAGTGCTTCGGGACCGGCGATTTCCCGGGCCACGGCTGGCGGGAGGTCGTCCTGGCCGACATGCACCCCGGCGTGCAGAATGCGCGCGATATCGGCGCGGTCGTTCACAACAAAGAGCGCGCCGGACTGCCAGCAAAGCTGTGCGATGCGCTCCGCTTCGCGAAGCGCATGCCGGGAGACGTGGCCCTTGCAGCGCCACTGCAGGATGCCCGCTCCGGCTTCGAGCATGGCTTCGGCCGCGGCGATGGCGGGGAAGCGCAGTTTCTCCAGCAGCGCCGTGTCGAGGATCGGATAGAGGCGCGGAATCACTCGCATGAACATCATTCCAGCCACTCGGCATCGGGCTCAAGCGGAAAAAGAGGACGTCGGCGGCTCCGGTAGGGCAGTAGTGCCGGGTTGTCGCAGGTGGCGCCGGGTGAATCAACCAGGATGAACTCCTTGGCCACCGGCTCGTAGGCGGCCCGGGGAGCGATCACACCCTTGACAACGAGCGCCCGTTTTCGCTCGGGATACACGCCCAGGCTGATGAGTTGTTGGAGACTGAAGGGAGCCATGCGGCGCGTGGTGAAGACCAGCGTGTGCCGCTCGGCTGTTTCCACAACGGCGGTCAGGCCCTGGTCATTCCTGGTCCAGCCGCCGTGGCGGACCTGGGTTTCCTCGAAGAGTCCGTCATGCAGCGTGCGGACACGTCCGGTAACGGTGAGGGGCGGCTGTCCGGTAGTGAGCGTTACGGTGTTGCGCACCCCAGCGGCGATGCAGCGCTGCACGGCTTCGGCGTCATGCAGAACAATGAGGGCATCTCGCATCTGTTGCCGCAGCACTTCGTGCAGGATCGCGGTCGAGTTCGCCTCCGACCCACCGCCCACGTTGTCGCCGACATCCATCAAAGCGACGGGAGTGGCGGTGGCCTGGGCCGCGCGGGCCACCGCCACTTGAACCGAAGGCAGAGCGCCGGCGAACTCGTGGCGCATGTTCCAGGCTGTCTGGGCGAGGTGTTTGGCTGCTTGCGAGGCGCGCTGGGGGTCGCCGTCGGAAACGGCGATGAAGTGCGCTCCCATCTCCGCCACGTCGGCATGCGGGAAGCCCATGGCTATCGAAGCCGTGAGAATGCCGGGCCACGCCAGCACTTCAGCGAGCGTGTCGTAAAGCGCCTTAGCGGGTGGCGCCGACGTGTGTTGCCGCGAGTTCTGGATGAGCATGGGGGGAGAGACCAAGGCCTGCGCCGGACGCACTCCCTCGGTCAGGATGCGACCCAGCAGATGGGCCGCATCGAGGCCGCGATCGCGCTGGTCGAGATGCGGATTGCTCCGGTAACCCACTGCACACGTGGATAGCGCGGCCATTTGGGGCGAGATATTGGCGTGCAGGTCGAAGGTAATGACGACCGGCAACTCGTTGCCCACCACTTGCCGCACGCGGCGCAGCAATTCGCCGTCGGCGTCCGGATGGTTTTCGGCGACGGTCGCCCCGTGCAGGGCCAGCAACAGGCCGTCGAGCGGAAGCGCGCGTTCCAGTTCGGTGATCAACTCTCCGGCAATGCGCTCGTAGGTTTCGGCGGCGATGGTCCCGCTAGGTACGGCGAAGGTCGCATAGAGAGGAACACACTCGATGCCTAATTCACCCGCGCCGGTCAGCATTCCGCCCAGTTCGTGGGACGCATTGAGCCAGCGTTCACGCATCGTCTCGCCTCGGGTGAGGCTGGCGCCTTCAAACGCATCGTAGACCGTGGGCTGTTTGAGGAAAGTGTTGGATTCGTGTAGGAATCCAGCGACTCCGATTCGTAACATCTACTGTGCACCTCTACGCGGGCCGTAAATAGGAAGCGGCGCGCTGAGTTCGTACGCACCCAGATCCGGCGTGCCCGCGCCATCGTTGATATTGTCGAGGCGGACGCCTGCGTCCACCGCCGCCGATCCAGGCCGTAACCGCAAGTCGTATTGGTCCGGCTCGACGGCAATACCCAACTGGGGTGGTTTTGCCCGCTGAAAGACGTCGTAGTCAAGCATGCGGCCGTGACGCTCGTGTCCGGTGGCTTTGGCGAAGTCTTCCAGTGTTTCGTATTCGCGGCGCTCCTTGCCGTCATACCAGCGGATGAGCGCGCCGGGCGAGTTGCGCCGGTAGCCGTTGTAGTCGAGGGTGGAATAGGGCGTGATCGAGCCGGTCTGAAGCGCATAGGCCTTGCGCTCGCCTTCGCCAGTGCCACCGAGAATCAGGTTGTTGCGCAGGTGGCCGTTCTGCCAGCGGTCAAACGACATGAACCCGGAGCGCGCGCAGCCGAGGGTGTTGTGATAGGCCAGAATGCCCGCGCAGTAGTTGTGCCATTTAAAAGGCAGTGCGGTGACCCCGTAAATCTCGTTGCGGATCAGATACACGGGACCACCGTAAAAGGGCTGGACTGACAAACCCGTGTGGGCGTTGCGGCAGCGGTTGCGATAGACGCGAATATTGTGAGCGCCGTAGTCGGTTTCGATGCAGTCGTCCTGCGCCCAGGAAATGTCGTTGTTGTGGTAGTCGTTGGAAACGGGGTGGCGTTCCGGGTCAGCGACCGGCGGGCCGAAGTTCGCCATCGCGATACCGTCGCTGAAACGGGAAATCCGGTTATGCGCCACGACGTTGCCTTGCCCGTAGACATTCACCGCTGTGTGGCTGGGTGACATGTAGGTCTTCTCCGGACGCGGGTACCAGGTGGGATTCGTGCCGGTGAACTCGTTGTCGGCGATGTACCAGTTGCGCGAATTTTCCGAGTAGGTGTTGATGCCGTAGATTGCGTCTTCGATCTTGCAGTGGCGGACAGTGAGGTTTGTGGCGCCCGGGCCGTTCTTCCTGCCACCCGCCATCACCATGCGGGCATGGCGGAAGGTGATTCCTTCAAAGTACAGTCCGTCGGTGGACTCGACATTGAGCAGATCCACTTTGTGTCCGGCGCCTTCAAAGATGACGGGTCCGTCGCCGGCGGCCAGGAACGCGGCCTTGGAGTGAGTTAGTTTCCACGGTTCGGTGAAGGTGTAGGTGCCCGCACGCAGCCGCAAGACGGCTCCGGGACGGTAGGCGGCCTGTAGCTCGGCGACGGAGCGGACCTCGACGGCCTTGCCCGCGGGTCTGGCCGGTTCCGCGCGTGTCCGCGCGGACACGGTCTTCTCAATCGTCCCTCCGTCGGGGTCGCGCAGCCGGAGCCGTACCTCGTATTCCGTTGCGGGCCGCAAGAATAACACACTGCCGGCGA
>JAEUQD010000003.1 GCA_016789925.1 Bryobacterales bacterium
TCGGCTTTGGCGAGTTGACATTGAGCCCGCGCAATGTGCGCAGCCGGAGGTGGGGATTGTCCACTTTCTCCCGTTCGACGGCGCGCCTGGCGACTTCATCGAGAATGCGTATGTTGCGTCGCGTTCGGAGTTGTTGTTTGCGCCAGGGCTGATCGGGCAGGCGCTGCATCTTGATTCCAACAGGGATGTGGGCTTTCACAGTTCGTCCGATATTCAGTTCCCGGCGGAAACGAGTACGCTCGCCTTCTTTATCAAGCCTGCCAAGCCGGTAACGAACGTGCCGCTATTTGAGAAACCGCTGGTTCCCGGCGAGGCCGGCTGGTCGCTTTCGTTTAATGAACAGTCGCATCCGGTGCTGGAGCTGGTGCCGGTGGCTGGCCCAAAACAGGGATTCACGGCTGGCGTACCCCTCGCGGACAAAGTCTGGACCCACATTGCGTTTGTTCGAGCCGGCGACACGTTTTCGGCGTATGTGAACGGGAAACCGGCGGGGAGCCTGACCATCGCAGGAATCGATGTCAAGACGTGGGCACGGCCGACGGCTATAGGAAAGTCGGAGGTGCGCTCCGGCCGGTTTGAGGGTCTGTTGGATGAGCTCGCGATGTGGGCGCGCGCATTTTCGCCTCGAGAGGTCAAGGAACTGTATGAAAAGCGGCTGGCCGCGCCTTGCCGGCCGTAGTTCGCGGGAGGGCCGCAGCGGGGATGACGCCCGGTCCTTTACGTCCCGAAGAGTTTGAGCATCCGGTCGCGCGAAGTGTCGATGTGAGCGGCCATGGCCCGCGCCGCTTCGGCCGGCTGATGAGCCTCGATCGCCCGGAGAATCTCGCCGTGGAGAATCCGCTGGGAATCCCGCTGAGTGGAGAGGACGTCGAGGCGGTGAACATGCTCGAGGGCCAGTTTCAGTTGCTCGAGAACGTATTTGTTGCGCGTCATTTCAGATAAACGGGTGTGAAACGCTTCATTGGCGCGGAGATATTTCTCAAACTCGGCTCCCGGTTGATCCTCGATCGCGATTATCGACCGCAAGTGGATCAGGTCTTCCGGCGTCGCGCTGGCCGCTGCACGCTCGGCGGCGAAGCATTCGAGCACTTTGCGGTACTCGTACATTTCCACCACCTCGCGAATCGAAATCAGCGGAATCATGTGCCCCTTGTGGCGAATGCGGCACACCCAGTTTTCCTTGGACAGCAGGTTGAAGGCCTCGCGGATCGGAGTCCGCGAGGTGTTGCACTGGCGAGCCAGTTCCACTTCGGAAAGAAATTCGCCCGGCCGCAGGCGGCCGTCGAGAATCCAGGATTTCAATGAGCGATAGACCCGTTCGACTTCGCCCTCTTTGTTCGATTTGGCCCTACGAGGCATGTAGCTATGCGTTCAAGCGCGGCAGAGCGTCCGCCAAACGCTTGATATCCCCCTCATCGTTATAGACGTGCACCGACGCGCGAACACGGCGGTCTCCGGCCCAAACTATCACACCTGCGCCTTCGAGCGCTTGCCTTGCGGCGCTCGGATCGTTACAGGCGAAGGAAACGATCCCCGAGGCATAGGCTTCGTCGGCGGGGGTCAGCAGATGGAAACCCGCGCGCTGGACGGCATTCCGCAGATCGCGCACCAGGGGACGGAGGTCATCGTAGAGGCTGGCGACGCCGTGGCTCAGCAGGTGGCAGATCCCCTGTTCCAAAGCGGCCTGGGCGGCAAAGTTGGGCATGCCGGAGAGAAGGCGCGCGGCGCTGGGCTTGAGGTCGATGGATTCGAAACGGTGGGGCGTGAAGATAGTGCTTGCTCCATACCAACCCACCGACGACGGCTGAAAACTGTCGATGAGTCGCGGGCCGAGATAGGTGATTCCGGCGCCATGGATGCCGAGCAGCCATTTATAGCTGGACGAAGCCAGGAAGTCGATGTTTTCCAGGGAGAAGGGAACGCGGCCCAGACCCTGAGTGGCATCGACGCACAGCAGCGCTCCGGCGCGGTGCGCGGCCGCGCCTAACTCCCCGAGAAACGGAATTCGAGTTCCGTTCACGTAGCTGACCAGGCTGATGGAGACAACCCGTGTCCGCGGGGAGAACCGGCTGGTTAAGTCGGACAGACTGAGGATCCCGTCCTGGGCCGGAACGACAATGAGTTTGACGCCGCGATCCCGCAGCCGCAACCAGGGGAAGACGTTCGAGGGGAATTCGAGATCGGTGATGATCACCTCGTCGCCTTCGCGCCAGTCCAGCGAATTGGCAAAGAGGTTCAGAGCTTCTGTGGCCGACGCCAGCAGCGCTACGCTCCCCGGTGGTGCTCCGAGAAGGCGGGCCGCGGCTTCGGTTGCGCGCTTTTCAGCGGCGTAGAAATCAGGCCGTCCAGTTGAGCCGTGCGACTTACTCTTGAGATATCCGGCGGCGGCCTGCTGAGCGGCGATCGGGGGCAAACCTTCGGCGGCGGTATCGAGGTAGGCGACTTCGGCGGAGAAAGGGAACTGGATTCGGCGATCAGGCATGGAAGTTGACTAGGAAATGCTTATAAAATTCGGCGGCTTGTTCGACCTGCGCACAATCGACCCATTCCACGGCGGCGTGGGCCTGGTCGATACTGCCCGGACCGAAAATGATACTCGGAATACCAACCCGGGCCAGCTTACTGGCGTCGCTCCCGTAGGGAACGCCCGCCGGTTCGCCATTGAGCCCAAGAGCTTGCAGGCTGCGCGAGGCGGCGGCCACCAGCGGCTCGGTGGTCGCCGTGTCCAGGGCTTCGTCGGCGAGCATCGGCGCGTCCTGCCACGCACCGAGATTCAACGATTCAAAGAACCTGCCATAAGCAGCGTGAACGGCCGCCGCATCTTCGCCGGGAAGCAGGCGGCGGTCGATTTCAATCGTGCACGAGTCCGGCACAAAGTTCACTTGAACTCCGCCATTGATCACGCCGACGTTGGTGGTGCCAGGCCCGAGCAGCGGATGCTTGCGCTCGGCGAGCCGTTGATTCTCTTCGGCCAGCGCGAGAATCAACCGCGACATGTTCTCGATGGCGTTGATCCCGAGGTGGGGCTTCGAGCTATGAGCGGCGCGGCCCCGCGTGTGCACACGCCAGCGAAGCACACCTTTACTCGCGACAACGAGGCGGAGCTCGGTCGGCTCGGCGACAATCGCCGCGTCGGCTTCGAGATTCTCACGCAACTTTAGAACACCCCGGAACGAAAACTCCTCGTCGACAGCGGCGCAGAGCCACACTTCACACGGTGGACGGATTCCCTGTTCGGCCAGGGACGCAACGGCATCCATCATGGCGGCGAGTCCGGCCTTGGTGTCACACGAACCGCGTCCGTACATCAATCCGTCACGAATCTCGGGTTCAAACGGAGGGATCGTCATTCCGTTGATCGACGCGGTATCCATGTGCGCTTCCAACAGAAGACGCCGCGAACTCTGGCCGGGGAGTTTGACGATCAGGTTGTTTCGTCCGGGCCAAACCTCCTGCTCCACCATGTCCAGTCCCAGCGGTGTGAAGAAATCGCGCACGCAACTCACGACCCCGGCCTCGGGCACCCCGTTATCGTAGGCGGGGTTGATACTATTGATGCGCACCAGGTCTGCCAGTAACGACAGCACGCGTGGTTGACTCATTGAGTTTCTTTCCTCCAGGACACAGGTTTGATTTGGCCGAGCAACACGAGGTAGCAGAACGCGCCCAAAGCGACCACCGCGGTGGACGCCACAAAGGCCCACCAGAACGAACCCAGGCGCGCCACGATCAGTCCGGTGATGTATGGCGAAGCCACGCCCCCCAGGTTTCCAATCGCGTTCTGCACACCGGACCACTTACCCGCGGCTTCCGGTCCGGCGAGCGTTTGCGTGATCGCCCAGACGTTCGATGTATAGAAACCCATGATGAAGCACGCCCCGGTGATCAGGCCCACGGAAGCGCCTGCGCTTGAAACCAGCGCGGCCGGCAGCAGCAAGGCGCCGCAACCGGTCAGTCCGGCGACGGCAAACGCACGCCGCACCAGCGTCGGAGAAGAACCTCGGCGAATCCACCAATCCGACAACCGTCCGCCGATCATGGTCGAAACTGCCATCACCCAAAATGGCGCTGACCCCAGTGTAGCCATATCTCGCATCGAGAAGCCACGTTCGCTCACGAGGTAACTCGGCAGCCACGTCAGCAGAAAGTACCAGACATAGCCCAGGCAAAACATGCCCAGCGAGGTTGCCCAAAGCTGCCGCTTCGACAGCAGTTCCCCAAAGGAGACGCTCGCCATCTTCGCCGCCACGGCAGGCTTGGCTTCCCGCGGCGCGAAGATGAGCCAGGGGATAAGCCACACCAGGCTTCCGATTCCGACGATCAGAAACAGCGCGCGCCAGCCGATTTCGTTCACAACCAGGCCGCCCACCAGCGTACTGAGGCCCGGGCCGACCTTGGCGCCCACGTCCACCAGCGCGTTGGCCCAACCCCGTTCCTCTTCTTTGAAGTTCCGCACAAGAATTCGAGAGACGGCGGGATACGCGACGCTCTCACCAGCCCCCAGCGCGAGCCGCGCTCCCACCAGCGCATCGAAACGCGTCACCAGGCCCGTCGCCGCGGTCGCCAGCGACCACAAGCCATAGCTGAAGGCATAAACGAGTTTCACGTCATACCGGTCAACCAGCCAGCCGCCGACCAACTGCAAAACCGCATAAGACCAGAAGAAAGCGGAGAAAAGCAACCCTAACTGGTCGGGAGCGAGCTTGAGGTCTTTCGACAGAAGCGGAGCGGAGACGGACAGCGCACCACGGTCGATGTAGTTAATTCCAACAGAAATGACCAGGAGCAGGAGGACGAGGTTAGTCCGTTTCAAGCTTTACTCCCGTTCAAGATACCAAGGATGACGATGGCCGCGAGCAGCAAGGCAAGTCCCCCCACTAACTGACGCCGGGCAGCGGGCGGCGCTTGTTTCCATTCGCCGGTCCCAAGTCCGATAAGATTCGCGACGATCACCATGGCGGACATCAGGATAGCCCACCCGAGCGAAGGGCCAAGCGGGCCGAGCATGCGTGCACCGGCGCCATACAGGGCCATCCCGGCCATCCACATCACTCCCATCAGGGCCGCCAGCGCCACGGAAGCCGAAGCTCCGGGTAAGCGGTAGTTCCTGATTGTGCCGTTCCGCTTCAGCAGCATGCCGGCATAGCCCGCGTTCCAGGCAAACAGCGGCAGCGTGAGTAACGTCCAGAGCGCATTGGCGGCCAAATGGCTGGGCACGCCCAGTTCCTGGGCGCGTTGGGTCACTTCAGCGCCATAGTTGAAGCCAAGGTTTCCACACGCGGACAGAACTCCGGACGCAACGCAAATGGCGACGCCCCGACCGTACGACCGGCCGGTGGACGATGTCTCTTTCCAACGTCCGGCCAACGAACAAACGGTGACTCCGGCCAGCATGATCGACAATGCGGCCATCGTCAGCACGATCAGCCAGCCGCTGGCCTGCGCGCTCGGCAGGATTAACATCGGGATCAGGGTTCCGCCCACCGTGGCCACTCCGAGAATGACCGCAAAGCCCAGCGCAATTCCCAGCGCATCCACGCCCAGGCCGAACGTCACCGCGCCCAGTCCCCAAAGCGTCCCAAAAACAGCGATCACCCAAAGCACCTGCGCCGAGCAGCGCGCGTACACCTCGAACACCTGCGGAATCGTGACGAACGCCAGAATCCACGGAGAGATCAGATACGCCGTGGCGGCGAAGATCAACCAGTAATTCTCCCAGGCCCAGTTACGAATCCACTTAGACGGCGCCATGAAGCTGCCCTGAAAGAATCCAGCGGCGAAAACGACGGCGAGGCCCGGCAGAAGGGATTCCAT
>JAEUQD010000035.1 GCA_016789925.1 Bryobacterales bacterium
CCCGGCGACGAGCAGTCCCTCCTGCTCTCCCCGCAGGGAAACGTCTGCATCTGGTCCGGAGCTAAACAGTCACGCTCGCTCCACTGCCTCGACCACCAGCGCTTCGTCTCCATCCCGTTTCCCACCGCCGGCAGCAATAACTGGAGCGGCGATACTGCCCTCGTCGACCGTTCCGGCCATTGGTGGTTCCCAACCGAACAGGGACTCCAACGCTTCGTCAACTTTCCGCGTCCCTCCGCCCGCCCTGTCCC
The DNA here is from genome assembly GCA_016789925.1 of Bryobacterales bacterium. GTDB lineage: Bacteria > Acidobacteriota > Terriglobia > Bryobacterales > Bryobacteraceae > JADLDI01. The sequence continues at coordinate 252 of JAEUQD010000035.1, forward strand.
CGGCCTCCTCGGTCGCCTCTTCACGTCCACTGTCTTTGAAGACTCTCAAAACAACATCTGGGTCGGCGCGCCTGACCGTATCCTCCACTGGCAACGCTCCACCGCCGCGCTCCACGACGACTTCCGTTCCCCCACCGGCCGCCGCGACTTCGAAGTCTCTGCCTTCGCTGAACCCTTGCCCGGCGTCATCTTTATAGCCCAGCGCTTCAGCGGTTCCCTCCTTCGCTACCAGTCCGGCCGTCTCCAACACCTCCTGCCAATCCCCTCGGCCGAAATGGTTCACCATCTTTACGCCGACCCGCAACATCGCCTCTGGGTCGCTACCAGCGGCGCCGGACTCGTCCGTGTCGACCAGCCCGCCGCTGCCCAACCCCAGTTCCAATCCATCGCGAAGGCCAGCGGTCTGTCCAGCGACGACGCCTTTGCCATCGTGCCCGACCGCTGGGGGCGCCTTTACGTTGCCACTGCTGGCGGCGTCGACCGCCTTTCCCCCGACGGCCACTTCCTCCGTACCTTCACCGCCTCCGACGGGCTCGCCTCCGGCCGCATCCTTGCCGCCCTCCGAGACCCTTCGGACGACCTCTGGTTTGCCACCTCCTCTGCCGTCTCGCGCCTCACGCCCCTTCCTCCGGAAGCCCCACGCCCGCCGCAGGTGCGTCTCTCGGCCCTTCGCATCGCCAACCGTCGCGTCCCTGTTTCCGTCCTCGGGGCGCCTTCCCTCGGACCTTTCCATCTCGACGCCGCCGACAACCAGATTCAAGTCGAGTTCCTTGCCATCGACTTCCGCTCCTCCGCCCGCCTCCGCTTCCAAACCTCCCTCTCCGACGGCGACCCGGAATGGAGCCCCGCATCCCCCGAACGCAGCGCCAATTTCTCCCGCCTCGCTCCCGGTTCCTATACCCTGCGCGTCCGCGCCATCAACGAAGCAGGCGTCCCCAGCCCTGAACCTGCCACCATTACCTTCCACATCCCGCCTCCCTTTTGGCGGCGTTGGTGGTTCCTGCTCAGCCTCACCGGCGCCGCAGCCGCTCTGGCTTACTCCTTCCACCGTGCCCGCCTCGCCCGCGTCCTTGAACTCGAACGCATCCGCGCCCGCATCTCCGCCGACCTCCACGACGATATCGGCTCCACTCTTTCCCGCGTCGTCCTCATGAGCGAAGCCGCCCGCGTCCGCCTCTCCTCCTCCCCCGCCGACTCCGCCCGTCTCCTGGAGCAAATCGCCGCCACCGGGCGCGAATCTCTCGACACCATCGGCGACATCGTCTGGGCCATCGACCCTCGCCGCGACCTTGCCCTTGACCTCGCCCAGCGCATCCGCGAATTCGCCGGCTCCTCCCTCGAAGGCTCATCCATCACTTGGGAACTCTCCGTCGCTGGCGACACCTCTCACCTTCCCATCGGTCCCCAAATCCGCCGCCAGGCCTATTTGATCTTCAAAGAAGCCATCCGCAACGCCATCCGCCACTCCTCCTGCTCCCATCTTCGCCTTGTTCTAACCTTCTACCCCTCCACCCTCACCGGCGAAATCGCCGACAACGGCCACGGCATCCCCCCTGACTCCTCCCCCGGCAACGGCCTCTCCAACATGCAATCCCGCGTCGAGTCCCTCCAAGGCGCCTGGCAACTCATTTCCTCCCCCTCCCAAGGCACCACTATCCACTTTTCTCTCCCCCTATCTCTGCGACGAGGATGACAGCCGTGCGAACCCGCGGCGAATTTGGTGTTGGTTCGTCAGTCAACTAGCGGGAAGTCGACGGTACCAAGCTCCTTCGTTGAATCGTACGTCGAAATCACCCGCAAGCTGGCGGACTTCACTCCTTTTGGAACTACGAATGCAACCTGGAAATTTCTTGCAGAATTACCATAAACATTGCCGTATGTTCGATCGATCGGGGCAAGCGGGACCCCATCAATGACCACCCTCGTCTGAAGCGCATCCAGCACATAAAGACCGTCGCCACGATTCAGCCCTCTGAACTCGAGTTTGAGGTATCGCTCACCCGCGCCCGCTGAAACCACTTCCACGTCAAGAACCTGAAGTTCGAATGATCGCTCCGGGTGAACAAACTTAGCCCCTCTCAATTCTTGAATCGGCCTTGGAGCGGTTCCCGGACTCCCTGAATTGATCCGATCTCCGGAGTTATCTCTCTTCTCAATCGCCTTCTTGCTCTTGTCTGGCCTGGCGTCTACCAGGGTCTCCTTTGTGCAACTGCGCTGGGGCAGGCCGACGGCGACGACCGCCATCAGAAGCACGCCCAATGCCGTGACGAGTCGAAGGCGAGGTTTGGGCGCCTGCACGAAGGATTCGATCGATTTCGCCAGAACCTCAACATCCCGGTCCCAGGTTTCATTCCTCAATTTGAGAGCATTGCAGAAGGCGAATCGCTCGATATCGTTCGGTAGCCCTGAAACATCGGGCATCGCCGCGTCGTCCACAAGCACCGGAATGATGGGGATACCCATCACCAATGCCTCTCGTATTTCGGTAAGCACCCAATCCGTCTTTGCACCGCTGGCCGGATGCGCGCTGCCTTCCGCTCGCCTGCTGTCCAATTCTGTTGCCCACCGCGGGCCTATGACAGCAATGAATACCTTGCTCAGAGCAAGACGCCTTTTGAGTACCGCGACGAAGTTCTCACCTGGTCCTATCAGAAGGTCGCGAAACACGGCGTTGCGCCCGAAACGAGCCGACAGCACCGAATCGAGGTGATTTACGTGGCCTGGCGAATCTCGGCGACGGTAGCTAATGAAGATGCTGTCGGTCATGTTGCTGCGCTACCAGCCCGACCCGATTGTCGAGCCGGACGCCGCCGCCCAACCCGCAAGGCCATTTCTGGTGACGTCACGGTACCAAAGCAGGTTGCCGGCGCCACTGATGCCATAGAGAATCCCTGCTCCGTCGCTAAACATTGCGCTGAAAGGGGCCCACCCCGAACCTACTTGCTTGCCCGAATTAGCGGCCCACCCGGCTGTGCCGTTTCGGTTCAGGTCCCGATACCAAAGAAGGTCCCCATTATTCTTGATGCCGTAAATCATCCCATCGGCCCCACCGGAGACAATTCGGAAGTCGCCCCAACCCGAACCGATCCTGTTGCCCGAGTTCGGTGCCCACCCGGCTGTGCCGTTTCGGTACAAGTCCCGATACCAAAGCAGATCTCCATTGTTCTTGATGCCATAGATAATCCCGTCGGTCCCACCGAAAACAATTCGGAAGTCGCCCCAACCCGAGCCGATTATGTTGCCGGAGTTTGGCGCCCAACCGGCCGTGCCATTGCGGTTCAAATCCTGATACCAAAGAAGATTTCCATTGTTTTTGATGCCGTAGATAATCCCATCGGCCCCGCCGAAAACAATTCGGAAATCGCCCCAACCCGAGCCAATCCTGTTGCTGGAGTTCGGCGTCCAAGCAGCCGTGCCATTGCGGCTCGCGTCGCGATACCAAAGAAGGTCCCCATTGTTCTTGATGCCGTAAATAATCCCGTCGGCCCCTCCGAACACGATTCGAAAGTTAGGAGTCTGGCCCTCCATCAGCACGGGAATACTTACCATCGCGCCTAGGACCAAGCTCACGAGACCTTTGCTCTGCATGGACATATCCTCGCCTTCTTATCCTTTTGCCACTCTTGAATTGGTGGTGCTTCGCCGTGCCACCTCTGCCAACCCCAGAACCACGTATCGGAGTCAGTCTATTAGGAAGCCTTCGCACTGAAAAGAGCATGAACATGCGCAAATCGTACAGCTAAGTCCGGCCGTGTGAGGGATGTAAGCAACAAACAGCATATTCATGCTCTCCCCAAACCGATCGGCCCGCCCTATACTCACGGCAACCTACTCACTTCCGGGCCCAGCGCCGGAGCCGTAACGCGCGCCTTGCCGGCGTGCGGAGGAGCGCCCGGAGTGGGCGGAAAAACTCAATCTCAAAGGGGACACTACCTCATGCAACGTCGTCGAAGCTTTCTTCTTCTCGCCTTCGCGGTCATCGCGCTTCCCGCCATTCCCGTTTCGGCTCAGCAGCCGGGCGCCAGGTACATGATCAACCTGCGTTACAAGGTCGACTCCGCCAAAGTCGCCGAGCATCGGGATTTCATCAAGAACGCGACGGCCAAAGTCATGACCGAGTGGCTCAAGCTGAATCCGAAGCTGCTTGGTTGGGCCGCCTTCGAGTTGAATTATGGGGGCGCACCCCTTGCGGACTACAACTTCGCTACCACCCTCACCTTCGACGGTCCGCCCCCGGAAGACGGCATGGTCACTTTCCAGGCCGCCGTGAAGAACGCCGGGATGGCTTATGAAGCCTACCAGGCCAAGATGCGCTCCCTGCGGACGCTGGTCGGCCAGCAACTCAGGCGATCGGTTGCCTCCACCGGCACAACGGGGGGCGAGTGGCTTGTGGTCAACTACTACAAAATCGACCCCCGACGTCGGAGCGAGGCCATCGATCAACTCCGGACCATCAGCCAGCCGATCTTCTCCATGATGGCGAAGGAGAATGCCATTGCCGGATGGGGCGCGACCGAGGTTGTCTTCCCCCAAGGCCAGAGCTTTGACTTGGCGGCGTTCACGTCGTACAACTCCCTCGCCGACGCCGTCCGGTATGGCTATGCGGGTGGGGGACGCTCCTTCTCAACCTACTTCGCGAAGGCTCACCCCGACAAGAGTTACATCTTGTTCGTTGACTCGCTCCGCGCCAACCGCACCATGGTGCGCTCAGACCTGCTGCACCGTGTCGCCCGCGTCGCCCGCTAGCGGGCCTCCGGTGTAGACTACCTACCGGACCCCATCCATGATTCGCGTCGCCATCGTTGAGGACGACACGCCTTCCCGCGAGGCGCTCTCCGTCCTCATCGAGGGCGCGCCCGGTTTCCGGTGCGTTGCCGCATCCGCCTCGCTCGAACACGCGCTCCCCATCCTCCCCGACGCCGCTCCCAACGTCATCCTCCTCGACCTCAACCTCCCTGGCATGCACGGTGTCGATGGCGTAAAACTACTCCGCGAGCGCTTCCCCCGCGCCCACGTCGTCATCCTTACCGTCCACTCTGAGCAGGACCGCATCTTCGACTGTATCTGCAACGGCGCTGCCGGCTACCTTCTCAAAGGGGCTCCGCCCGCCCGTCTGCTCGATTCCATTCGCGAAGCCTGCGACGGCGGCGTCCCCATGTCCCCCGCCATCGCTCGCAAAGTCATCGACGTCTTTCGCCAACTCCCGCCACGCCCTGCCGCGCTCGCCACCCTCACACCCCAGGAAATTCGGGTCCTCCGCCTCCTCGCCGAAGGTCACGGCTACATCGCCATCGGTAGCCAGCTCAAGATCTCCGTCAATACCGTTCGTAACTACATCCGTAGCATCTACGAGAAACTTCACGTCCACACTAAGTCCGAAGCGGTCTCCAAAGCCATCCGTGCCGGCTTGTTCCGCTAACGGCGCTCTGAGGATCTGGGCCCAGTCATATAAGAACATCGCCAACGAGATGCGGCATCAGTAACATCCTGTACCGGCCCGAACCGCTGAAGGCCGATGGCCTGTATCACGAGGTGAAAGTGAGCATCCGCAACCGTCGCGACTTTGTGGTTCGCGCCCGAAAAGGGTACTACGCCCCCCGCATGGCTCAGTGATTGCTGGTG
>JAEUQD010000141.1 GCA_016789925.1 Bryobacterales bacterium
AAGCCCAGCCTTTGAAAGCGGCTCTCAATCCATGCCGCGGTCAATTGGGCTTCGCGCGACCCGGTGAGCCGTCCGCGCAAACCGTCGGAAGCGAGAAAATACAGGTCCGCTTCTAATTCCTGCTGGCGAATTGTATCCGACCCCGGTGCTTTCCCCTGCGGCCAGGCGGCCAGGGCCACTAAAAAGAAGGTGATGAAAGTGCGCAAAATCGACGGCTCCCCGAATCGAGATTGTAACAGCAGTAGAATAGGGAAAAACCATGCGCGCCTGGATTGTGCTGCTGCTAGCGGTGTCTGCCTGGGGCCAGACCGCCGACGAGAAATTCTTTGAAGCGTCGGTTCTACCCGTTCTCCGGACCAAATGTCTCGCCTGCCACTCCGACTCCAATCTCACGTCCGGCCTGTCGCTGCAAAGCCGCGACATGATTCTCAAGGGCGGCAACCGCGGCGCCGATCCGCGGGTAATCGTCAAAGCGGTAAGCCACGAAGGCGATCTCAAGATGCCTCCCGGCGGCAAACTCGATGCGGCGCAGATTGCGGCCATCACCCAGTGGGCGAACGCCGGGTTTCCGATGCCGCAGCGTTTCCTCAAAGCCAAGCGCAAAGGCGCGGATCACTGGGCTTTTCAGCCAGTGAACAAGCCGGCGCACCCGGCTGTCCAACAGAAGTACTGGCCGCGCAACGGCATTGATTATTTCATTCTGGCCAAACTCGAAGAGAAAGGTTTGCAGCCGTCGCCGGAGGCCGACAAGGGCGCGCTCCTCCGCCGCGTCCACCTGGATCTTACCGGTTTGCCTCCCACGAAGAAGGAGATGGACGACTTCCTCGGCGACACCCGCTCCGACGCATATGAGCGCCGCGTCGAGGAACTTCTTGCATCGCCCCACTATGGCGAGCGCTGGGGCCGGCACTGGCTCGACCTCGCTCGTTATGCCGATTCCGACGGATACACGATCGACGCTCCGCGCGACATCTGGATGTACCGCGACTGGGTGATCCAGGCGGTGAACTCCGATATCCCGTTCAAGCAATTCGTCATCGATCAATTCGCCGGCGATCTTGTCCCTAAACCTACAACGGCACAGTTGATCGCCACCGGCTTTCATCGCAACACGCCTTCCAACTACGAAGGCGGAATCGATTTTGAACAGTACCGCGTGGAGGCCGTGGCGGATCGCGTCGCCACGACCGGGTCAGTCTTCATGGGCTTAACGCTCGGCTGCGCCCGCTGCCACGATCACAAGTACGACCCCGTTTCGCAGCGCGAGTTCTACCAACTCTTCGCTTTCCTCAACAACGTCGACGAGATCGACAAAGAGGACGACCGGAAGTACTTCAACCGGCCGTTTCTCGAACTGCCCAACAACGAGGAGAAGGCGAAGCTGGCCGCCTGGCAGGCTCAGATCCACGTGCTGACAAAGGAACTGGAACAGTACAAGGCGACCAATCCGCCGAAGGAAGATCTGGCGCTCAAGGAGCGCGAAGCGAATCTGCGCGCGCTCGAAGGCCGGAAGCCCAAAGTGACCTCGACCCTGGTGATGAAGGAACGCGAGCAGCCGCGGGAGGCCTACATCCATCTCGCCGGCGATTTCACCCGCAAGGGAGCGCCCGTCCAGCCCGGGACACCTGCGGTGCTGCCTCCGCTGAAGATTCGTGGCGCGAAGCCGAACCGGCTCGACCTGGCGGAATGGTTGGTTGCCGACGAAAACCCGCTGACGCCGCGCGTGACCGTGAACCGTGTCTGGCAGAAGTACTTCGGGAAAGGAATCGTCGACACCGAAAACGACTTCGGTGCGATGGGCGATCGTCCCACCCACCCGTTGTTGCTGGACTGGCTTGCGGCCGAGTTTGTCGCCAGCGGCTGGAAGCAGAAAGCCCTCCATCGCCTGATCGTCACGTCGGCCACCTACCGGCAATCGTCGAAGGCACGGCCCGACGCCGCCGCCGTCGATCCGGACAATCGCCTGCTCGCCCGCCAGTCGCGACTCCGCCTGGATGCGGAAATCATTCGGGACACGGCGCTGGTGGCGAGCGGACTCTTTGCTCCGAAAATCGGTGGCCCGAGCGTCTACCCCCCCCAGCCGGCTGGCGTCTATCAGGTCACGCAGGTACGCCGGGAGTGGAAAACATCGACCGGGGAAGACCGCTACCGCCGCGGGATGTACACCTTCTTTCAGCGGTCCGCACCGCACCCGGGCCTGATCGTTTTCGACGCGCCCGACTCGACCGTCACCTGCACCCGGCGCGTCCGGTCGAACACTCCGTTGCAGGCTCTGACGATGTTGAATGACGAGACGACCGCCGAATTCGCCGATTCCATCGCCAAGCGGGTTGAAAAGGAAGCCCAGGCCGACAACGACCGTCTGCGGCTCGCCTATCAACTCGCTCTCAACCGCGATCCGCGTTCCGACGAGCAGGAACGCCTTCTGCGCTTCATCAACGTCCAGCGCGACGCCCGCAAGGGGCGCGAGTGGACCGCTGTCGCGCGCATCCTGATTAACCTAGACGAGTTTGTGACCCGGCCATGACTTTTGAAGAAAAACTCTTACAGCAGCGGACCCGCCGCCATTTCTTTCGTGATTGTGGAGTCGGCGTGGGCAAGATGGCGCTCGCCTCGATGCTCGCTCCGGAGTTGATCGGAAAGACCAAGGGGCTGCATCATCCCGCGAAAGTAGATCACGTCATCTACCTCTTCATGGCGGGTGCGCCGTCGCAGCTTGAGCTGTTCGACTACAAGCCCGACCTCATCAAATACGACCAGAAGCCGACGCCCGACTCGTTTCTGGCCGGCAAGCGCTTCGCCTTCATGGACACTTTCACGAAGGAGAAGCCGAAGCTTCTGGGAACCCGGCGGAAGTTCACCCGGCACGGCCAGTCCGGCATGTGGTTTTCCGAACTGCTGCCACACATTGGGAGCGTCGCCGACGACCTCTCGATGATCCATGGCGTGAGCACGGAGAATTTCAATCACGGTCCAGCGAAGCTGTTCAGCAATACCGGTTCGGTACGGACCGGCCGGCCTTCCATCGGCTCGTGGGTAACCTATGGCATCGGTAGCGAATCCAAGGACCTGCCGGGATTCGTCGTGCTCCAATCCGGACCCCGCGGACCTCGCGGAGGCGCCGCTCTTTGGGGCTCGGGCTTCCTCCCCAGTTCTTTCCAGGGCGTTCCTTTCCGCTCGGCCGGTGACCCCATTCTGGATCTCTCCAACCCTTCCGGCGTCACCCGCGAGGAGCAGCAACATACCATCACCGCGATCAATGACCTAAACGCTCTTCTGCTCAAGGAGACCGGCGATACCGAAATCCAGACTCGCATTGCGCAGTACGAAATGGCGTTCCGGATGCAGACCTCCGGCCCGGAACTGATCGACTTCAGCCAGGAGTCCAAGGCCACGCTCGAGCTTTACGGCGCTGAGCCCGGCAAAGCCTCTTACGCCAATAACTGCCTGCTGGCGCGCCGCCTGGTGGAACGCGGCAGCCGTTTCGTGCAGCTTTATCACGCCGATTGGGACCACCACGCCGACCTCTCCAAGCCGTTGGACGAGGTGTGCGCCGAAATCGATCGTCCCACCGCTGCGCTGATCAAAGACCTCAAGCAGCGTGGTCTGCTGGACCGGACACTCGTGATCTGGGGTGGCGAATTCGGCCGCACGCCGATGGGTGAGGACCGGGAAGAAGGAAAAGTCGGCCGCAATCATCACATCGACGCCTACAGCGTCTTCATGGCCGGCGGCGGACTGAAGAAGGGCGCCGTCGTCGGGCAGACTGATGAATTCGGCTTCTCTCCCGTCACAGGCAAGATCGAGATTCACGCCCTCCAGGCCACAATCCTGCACCTGCTCGGAATCGACCACCTGAAGCTCACCTACCGTTTTCAGGGGCGTGATTTCCGCCTCACTGATGTGGGCGGGCACTTGATTAACGGGCTGCTGGCTTAACTACCTTCCGCCAAAGC
>JAEUQD010000157.1 GCA_016789925.1 Bryobacterales bacterium
AGGCTCCACGGACAAGGTGGACATAATGGCGTATTGCCTCCTTCGGTCCCAGTGATCAGGAAGGTTCCTGGCCGGAATTATATATCCCACACACGCTGAATGGAAGGCCCCTGCCGGTCAGTCCTCGCCCGCCTCGCCCACGCACACACGATTCCGAGCCGCGCGTGCCAACAAGCGGTTACTTGCTTCCTCCTGCATCCTCCCGAATAGCATCCGCCCTGCGCAGCCCGGTGTCCCCCACCAAACTCTCCCTGTAACGGCGTCCGGCTGGCGTTCCGCGTACTTCTGATTTGGCCCCGAAGCGCTGATCCACAACGGCGTCGTTGGACAGTCTCACGAACACGGGCACGAACCGCCCGAATCGCCACAACTTCCGGATAGCCCACGATCCAGCCGACATAGTTGCAGGTGAATCTACGCACAGGGCCTCATCCGGCAAGGAGGCAGTACGGAATTCTGCACGGCGCCATTTCAGGGATTGCGAATCTTCTGATCACGGCCAGAGTGTTGGCCTTGTCCTGGCGATCCAGCCGCAACACGATGATGCCGGGATAATCTTCGGGCGGGTAAGACCGGATATTCGCAAAATCCAAATCCAACGTAATCAGGACTCGGTCTTCGGTTCGAATCCGGCCGGCGATGGTGGTGTCGTCCGCGCCAGTGAGTGCCTCATCCCAAACCGCTTCCGCGTCATAGCCGGCCTCGCGAAGAACCGTAGCCGCTTCGGCAGGAAGGTTTTCGTCGGTCTTGAATTTCAAGTGCCTATCTCGACGGGAAGGTTCATGACGCCCTCCCGGGCCAACTCGGCTGCATACGTCAGCGCAGCATCGATGTCAGCCGGTTGCAAAGACGGATAGCTGGCGAGAATCGAGGCACGATCCGTGCCGGCGGCAAGATTGTCCAAGACCACCGAGACCATGATCCGCGTGCCGCGAATACAAGCCTTGCCGTGGCAAATCCCTGGATTCACGCTGATCCGCTCTCTCCAGTCCTCCATGGCTCGATTCTACCTCGTCTAGCCTCGAATCGATTTGGTCTCTGCTTGCCCGAGGTGGTCGAGTACCGCGAGCGCCGCTCGGTGGGAGCTTCACAGAGCGTTACTGATTTGAGGCTTTCTCCTGACGCCATGTTCTTACGCGACAACGGGGGCTTCGATCTGATCGACCCAAACACCCAGACGACTCGAACGGCGAGAGGGCCAGGTTCGTGGGAAGACGCCGGTGGGGTGAGCGACGGTACGGCTGCTGAACATGAACACTACACGCCGTGTCGAATTACGCTTGGCCACGGCATGAGCGACCAGATCCCTCTGTCCGGATTGCCGGCGACCCGGACATCGATGGGTCGACGTCGCCTTCGCGTGGCTCGGCAGAAGGGCGGACGCGCGGGGCGCGGCGGCCAAGCTTTGATTCGTCGACCTCGGGCGTGCCAGTTTACTTTCGAGAAGCCGACTGGCCTCCGTCCGCCTGATGCGTCCCGTCTCGCGAATCGATTCGGCTGCGTGACGGCCTCCCCGATACCGGCCTCGTTTCCCACGTCTGCAACCATCCTACGTTCATACGATCCCCTGAGCGAGCGATAGCCCTGAATTCTTCTCGGGGTATGGGCGCGGCCCAGAGGGGTGCGTTCTGTCAGTCCCCCTCATCCGCCGTTCATCACCTCAGCACGTACTGCCGCTTGGGGTCGTGCGGACCCGTGCCGATTTCGGCAAGCATACCGCGCTCGGTCAGGGATTTCAGCCGCGTCAGTGTGGCGCGCTCGGAAAGTCCGATATGCTTCGCCACTTCCGAGGTGGACCGCGCGCGTCCGTCCCTGAACATAGCCAGGATGTTCCGGTCCTTCTCGTCCACGTGGGGCCGGCCAACCCTCGCATTTGATATGGTCACGCGGAAGTGGGTTCCGATTTCTTCCAACTTCGGAGCCTCCAAGCCCGCATCCTGGCAAGCCGCAGTCATGCGTTGGATCCCGCTGCCCCACTGCTCAATGAGGCGGAGTTCGTGGAAAACCCGCCCGATCACCCGGTTCCGCAACTTGGAAACACCTTGCCGGATGTCCTCGATCGTCAGGCCGAACGGCAGGAGCCCGGGACTCTCGATCTCGATGCGGTCGTCAAACAGCGCCAACCGGATCGGCGCTCCTTGCTGGGCGTAATCCGCATGAACGATGGCGTTGATGAGCGCTTCCCGGATGGCGACGAGTGGAACCGACCAACGCTCCTCCCGGCGCAGACCTTCTATAACCGATTCGTGAGTCAAGTGCTTCCGCGCAAAAGCCACCGCTTCCTCGGCGGCGCGCGGCAATAGGGAGCGGATCTCCGCCGAGTCAACAAGGCGCGTGCGAGAAGTGCCCGCAAAACGGCCTGCCTGAATCCAGGCATCCGGAAATCGAGAGAATCTGTCTTTGCCGAACAGGAGCAGGCCGCCGATCGTCGGCACCTGGTGGCCTTGATGCTCCGTAGTCACCCGCAGCGTGCTCCACGCTTTGGGCGTCAGTCTCCGGTACGGCTCAAAGAACTCGGAAGCAGCTCGGAAGTCGATCGCTTCCGACTTCAGGTCAGGGATGGCCTGCTCGTCAAACGAGTCCATCCGGTTCCAGCGCTTCAACTCTTCGATCTGCGGCGCCTCGGCCCTGCGATTGGTCGAGCCGACGCGGAGGAACACCCCGCCTTCCGGCCCCAGTCGCTGGAGATAGTGGGGACGAGTATTGCTGGGATAGACCTGAATTGCCAGCACGTTCAAGTTCCGCCACGGTATCACCTCGATGTCCGGAACCAGGCGAGGGCGAATCGAGTCCGAGACCAGACTGGTCAGTCTTTCTTCTGCTTCCAGCACGTCAGCCACACCCCTGACATTCTTCGAACCGTCATCCACGCCGATGACGACAGTGCCTCCGGCGGTGTTCGCGAACGCGACGACTGTCTTGAGGATTCCGTCAGGGGAGGACAAGTCTCGCTTGAACTCGAGGGTCTTACCCTCCGGGCGCCTGAGTAGATCCACGAGTCCCACTACTCCGCATATTACTCGGAAGTGAAAACCGCCGCAAGGCTTCCGA
>JAEUQD010000165.1 GCA_016789925.1 Bryobacterales bacterium
GCGCCTTTCATCAATTCGGCGCGGGAGCCGTCTTCACGCTGCACCTTGTCGGTGGCGAGAGCAATCACTTCCTGGACGTTGGCGCTGGGGACGACGATGACACCATCAAAGTCCGCGAAGATGAAATCGCCGGGGTGGACGATCACTTCGCCGCACTCCACGGGAATGTTGTACGCGGTGACGATACCACGGCCCATCGAGTCGACTGGTTTGATGCCCGTGGCGAAGACAGGAAAGCCCAACTCCTCGATCTTGCGTACGTCTCGGATCAATCCGTCAACAACAGCGCCGCGGGCTCCGCGGGCGCGCGCAGCGGTGGAAAGCAGTTCGCCCCAGGGTGCGTTGCGCTGGGACTTCTGGGTTCCCACCACGGCAACCTCGCCCGGCAGGAGGGAATCCACGGCTGCGATCTCGGTGTCGTAAGGATTCTCGAGAATGTGATAAATGTCCGAGCACGCAATAGTACGGGCCCAGCCGGCGAACGTGCACTTGCCGTGAACAGGGCGCAGGTATTCGCGCATCGCCTGGTGGCGGATGCCCAACTGATCGAGCGAATCCGAGACAACGGCGGTATACAGATTCTTTTCGGCGAACTCACAGAGTTCGGTGTCCCACTGTGTGGCTTGTGTATTAGGAGATTCGGTACTGGTGGATGACTGCATCATTAACCTCTACGCCGAGTCCCGGAGCGTCGGGGACTCGGATATACCCATCTATCATACGCAGAGGCTCTTTGGCGAGCATGCGCGAAAGCGGCCCTTGCGATGTGCTGAACTCGACAAACTCGGCGCGGCGCTGGAAGGCGCACAGGTGGAGCGAGGCGGCGGTCAACAGATCGCTGGACCAGGAGTGCGGGATCACGAGGCGGTTGGCGCGTTCAGCCATATGAACGATCTTGCGAGCGACAGTAAACCCGCCGCAGCGCGTGAGGTCAGGCTGCAGGACGTCGATTCCGCCCTGTTCGATCAACCGCTGAAAGCCCCACTCGGTAGCTTCCTGTTCGCCGCAAGCGATCCGTGTGTCCACCGAGCGGGCGACCTGCGCATAGCCGTCGTAGTCCTCCGGATGGAGTAACTCCTCCACGAGGAAGGGCTGAAACTGTTCGATCGACTTCACGGTCCGTATGGCTTCCTTGGCGGTTCGTTCGACAAACCAGCCAGTGTCGACCAAAAGGTCGTTGTGGTCGCCTAAGGCGCGGCGCGCGGCCTCGACCAGTTTGACGTCGCGGTGCGCGTCTTTGCCGAAAACACCCCAACCGAATTTCACAGCAGTGAAGCCTTCATCGAGATACGCCTTGGCCGCGTCCGTCATGGCCTCGGGCGTGGGCCGAAACAGCGTGCTGGCGTAGGCGCGCACCTTATCGCGCCACTTGCCGCCCAGCAGAATGTGGATGGGCTGCTGATAAAACTTGCCGCAGATGTCCCACAGCGCGATATCGATGGCGGAGATGGCCTGGATGGCGACGCCGCGGCGCCCGTAATAAATGCTGCCGCGGTACATGCGGTACCAGAGCCGCTCCACTTCGAGCGGATTCTCGCCAATGAGCAGCGAGGCGAGGCCGTCGAAGCACTCCATGCCCTCTTCCTGGCTCCAGCGGGGCGCCTCGACGCACGCCTTGGCGACGCTGGCACAGGTTTCCATGTCGGAATAGCCGCAGATGCCGGCGTCGGTGGACACCTTGACGATGCCGAGATAGGTCGGACCCAGGGGTTCTTCCGCGCTTTCCGGGTTGTTGTAGAGGCCCTGCGACTTCAGGACAAAGAGTTCGACGTTGGTGATGCGCATGTCGGGCTTGGCAAGCGGTGGGGATTAAGAATCAGCGTACGACAAGGCTTGGCGGGACGGTCAAGGCTGAGGGACGGATTTCGTTCAACCTGCTGGACGGCCAAGCCGGCTGCAGTTGCGTTACCAAGCGCGGTCGGTTCAGAATGCTGGACAGACCATGTCTGCCGTCCAGAACGCGAATTCAGTGGAGAGGGCCCTGGGGATCCTCGAATGCCTGGATAGTTCACAGCGCGGACTGAATATCTCCGAACTGTCACGCAAGCTGCACATCCCCAAGAGTTCCACGCATGTCATCGTGCTGACGTTGGAGCGGATGGGCTATGTCCAGAAGCGCGAAGATTCGCTCAACTACACGCTGGGCTTGAAAGCCTACGGACTGGGGCAGGGAATGATGAAGAACCTGTCGATGTCGGAGACGGCGCTGCCGCACATGCGCGTGCTGACCGATCAGGTCCAGCTAGCGTCCCACCTCGCCGTTCCGGATGGCGACCAGGGCGTGTACGTACAAAAGGTGGACACGCCGGGGTTGATCAAGATCGACACTTATGTGGGACGCCGCATGGACCTGCACTGCACCGGAGTGGGCAAGATCATCCTGGCCTATGGACCGCCGGAGATTCTGGAACGGTTGTCGGGTAAGCAGGTATATATCCGCCACACGCCGAACACCATCACCACGCCGCAACTGCTGCGCCGCGAGGTCGCCAAGGTCCGCAAGGCGGGCTATGCCGTGGACGATGAGGAGGAAGAACTGGCCGTGCGCTGTGTCGCAGTTCCAGTGTTCCGCCCCGACGGACGGTTCGTCGCCGCGCTTTCGGTGACCGGAACCACAGGGCAGATTCCGCTGTCGCGCATCGAACCGCTGGCGCAGCAGTTGCGGCAAACGGCTGGGACCATGTTCCCGATTCCCGCCAGCGCGCAGGGTCAGTAGAGCGGCGGCTCGCCCGGCGGACGCGTTTTCCAGCGCCGGTGCAGCCAGAGCCATTGGTCGGGATACGTCCGGATCACTTGTTCGAGTTGCGCGTGGATGGCCCGGGTGTCGGCCTCGATGTCGCCGCTCGGCAGCAGTGGCGGATAGAACTTGAGAATGAACTTACGTTCGGACTGCGACCACAATGCAAAGCCGGGAATAATGGCCGCGCCCGAGTGGTTGGCGAGTTTGGCGAAGGCGGGCGACACACAAGCCTTGTACTGGAAAAAGTCGATAAAGATTCCCTCGTTCAGTCCGACGTTCTGATCGATTAGGATGCCGACGGCCTGGTTCC
>JAEUQD010000214.1 GCA_016789925.1 Bryobacterales bacterium
CGCCACGATCCTCTGCGGAGTGACGATCGGCGAAGGCGCGCTGGTGGGCGCGGGCGCGGTGGTGACGCACGATGTTCCGGCTTACGCGATCGTCACCGGCGTTCCGGCGCGCGTGGCGGGCGATGTTCGCGAGAGGAAGACGCAAGCGTGATCCGGATTGCCGTATTGGGCTACGGGTACTGGGGTCCGAACCTGGCGCGGAATATTGCGGACCAGGCGGCTTACCGGCTGGTGGCAATCGCCGATCCGAACCCGGACAGACTCGCGTTGGCGAGCCGCAGGCATCCGGGCGTGGACGTTGTGACGGATCCTGCTGAGGCCCTGGGGCGCGGCGACATCGATGCGGTGGCGATCGCCACGCCGCCGTCGACGCATTATCCGCTGGCACTGGAGGCGCTGCGGCAGGGCAAGCACGTGCTGGTGGAGAAGCCACTGGCCGAAACCAGCGGCCAATGTGCGCGGCTGATCGAGGAGGCCGAGCGGCGCCAGTTGACGTTACTGGTGGACCACATCTTCGTGTACACGCAAGCCGTGCGCAAGATTCACGAACTCGTCGCGCAGCCGGAATTCGGCGACATTTTGTATTACGACTCCGTGCGCGCGAATCTGGGGCTGTTTCAGCCGGACGTAAACGTGCTGTGGGACCTGGCCGTACACGACTTGTCGATCATCAATCAGGTGATTCCGGCAAGGCCGGTGGCGGTTTCGGCAACCGGCATGAGGCATTTCGAAGGTGTAGAAAACACGGCCTATCTGACGGTGTTCTTCGACCGGCCCGTGATTGCGCACATTGGCGTGAACTGGCTGGCTCCGGTCAAAATCCGGCAGGTGATGGTTTGCGGAAGGAAACGGATGATCGTCTACGATGAAGTGGAGCCGAGCGAAAAGGTGAAAGTGTATGACAAAGGGGTGGAAGTGGACCGGCGAGCCAACCCGGAAAGCGCGAGGAAGATTCTGATCAGCTATCGAACCGGTGATGTGTGGGCGCCGCATCTGGAGCATATCGAAGCGCTCAAGACGATGTTCGGGCACTTTGCGGAGTGCATTTCCAACGGGCACCAGCCGATCAGCGGAGGTGAGGCCGGCTTGCGTGTCGTGAAGGTTCTGGAAGCCGCGGAACAATCACTGCGCCACCGTGGACAGCCGGTCGAGATTTCGTCTGGCACGGTGAACGGATGATTCCGCTAGTGGATCTGAAGGCGCAGTATCAAAGCCTGCGGGACGAGCTTGCGGCCGCCGCGTTGCGCGTGCTGGAAAGCGGATATTATGCGCTGGGTCCGGAAGTGGAAGCGTTTGAGGGCGAGTTCGCTTCCTACTGCGAGAGCAGCGGGGCCGTTGCCGTCAACTCCGGAACGAGCGCACTGCATCTGGCGTTGCTGGCCGCGGGAGTGGGTCCGGGCGACGAGGTAATCACGGTTCCCTTCACGTTTGTCGCGACAGTCGCCGCTATCCAGTACACCGGCGCGCGGGCCGTGTTTGCCGACGTGGAGCCGCGGACGCTCACGATGAACGCCTCAGAACTAAAGGGGCTGATCACGAGCCGGACCAAGGCGATACTTCCGGTCCACTTGTATGGCCAGATGGCCGAGATGGATGCGATTCTGGAGGTGGCCCGGGCGCACGGGTTGACGGTGATCGAAGACGCCGCTCAAGCGCATGGCGCGGAATACAAGGGCCGCCGGGCGGGGTCGATGGGCGATTTCGGCTGCTTCAGTTTCTATCCGTCGAAGAACCTGGGGGCGTGCGGGGAAGGCGGGATCGTTGTCAGTTCGAACCCCGAGCATATCCGCGTCTTGCGCATGCTGCGGGACTGGGGACAGGAATCGAAGTACCGTCACGTGCTGCGGGGATTCAACTACCGGATGGACAATCTTCAGGGCGCGCTGTTGCGTGTGAAACTAAGGCGGCTGGAGCAGTGGACGGAACTGAGGCGCGCACATGCGGCTTCGTATGATGCGCAGCTAGCGGGATTGGGCCTGGTGGGGCCTGAAGCGCTGCCGGACAGGCGGCACGTATACCATCTCTACGCGATCCGGCTGCGGAACCGGGACCGGTTGCGCGAGTATCTTCGGGACCGCGGAGTGCAAAGTGAAGTCCACTATCCGATCCCGGTGCATCGGATGGAAGTGTGGTGCGGCCAGGACTACGCGGCGGGCGACTTTCCAGTGGCGGAGCAGGCGGCCACGGAGGTGCTGTCGCTTCCGCTGTACGCGGAATTGCGACCCGAGTCTGTGAACCAGATCGCCAGGCTCGTACGGGAGTTCGTATTGGGTGAAGGTGAGCGGTGACAGTGGAAGACCTGATTGTCATCGGCGCCGGAGGGGCGTCGCGGGAGATCGCCTGGGTGGTGGAAGAAATCAATGCGAGCGAATCCCGCTGGAATCTGTTGGGCTTTCTGGACGACGACACGGAGAAGCAGGGGAAGCTGGTGGATGGCTATCCGGTGCTGGGGCCGGTTCAGGCGGCCTCTGACTACGCTGCCGCCCGGTTGATCGTGGGCGTCGCCAGTTACAAGAATCGTGGGGTGAGGCGCAGGATCGTCGAGCGGCTGAGTGTGCCCCGCGACCGCTTTGCCACGATCGTCGCACCGACCGCCCACGTTTCGAAGCACGCATCGATCGGCCGCGGTTGCGCCCTCCTGCACCGGGTTGTTGTGGCTCACAATACGGAGATCGGCGACCATTCGTTGATCAGCTCGGCATGTGTGATCGGGCATGACGCCCGGTTCGCCGGTTATGTGACTCTCGCGCAGAATGCCACCGTGAGCGGATCGACGCGCCTGGAAGCCGACGTCTATATCGGTGGCGGCGCTACGATCCGCGATGGCGTGACCGTGGGAGAGGGATCTCTGGTCGGACTTGGAGCGGTTGTATTTCGCGATGTCGCCAAGGGTGATACTGTCGTCGGGAACCCGGCGAAAAGTCTGCGAGCGCGGAGGCACGAGAACGAATGAGCGCCGAGCCAATTACCGACCGGAACATCCTGATTACGGGTGGCGCGGGTCTGATCGGGTCGCACATCGCGGACCTGTTGGTGGCGGAAGGGGCGCGTTGTGTCACCGTCCTGGACAATTTCACGCGAGGCCGCAAGGAGAATCTGGCACAGGCGCTGGCGAGCGGACGCGTGACCGTCGTGGAGGGGGACATCCGCGACCGGGAGTTGCTGGCCGCGATCATGCGGGATGTGGATATCGTTTTTCACCAGGCCGCGATCCGGATCACGCAGTGCGCCGACGAACCGCGGCTTGCGGTGGATGTGCTGGCGAACGGGACGTTCAACGTGCTGGAAGCCGCGGTGGCGTGCCGGGTGAAGAAAGTGGTGGCGGCGTCTTCCGCGTCCATCTACGGCCTCGCCGATCACTTCCCAACGACGGAGACCGGGCATCCCTATGACAACCGGACCCTGTACGGCGCGGCCAAGCTGTTCAACGAAGGGCTGCTGCGAAGCTTTCATGCGATGTACGGGCTGAACTATGTCGCTCTACGCTATTTCAATGTTTACGGTCCGCGGATGGACACGCACGGGGCGTACACGGAAGTGCTGATCCGGTGGATGGAACGGATCGCGGCGGGCCAGGCGCCGGCGATTTTCGGCAACGGGCTGCAGACGATGGACTGGGTGCATGTGGAGGACATCGCGCGGGCCAACATTCTTGCCGCGCAGAGTCCGGTGACGGACGAGGTCTTCAATGTGGCGAGCGGAACCGAGACGAGCCTCAACGACCTCGCGAAACTGCTGATGACGGTGATGGGCGCTGACCGAGCCATCGATTACCAGCCCGAGCGTACCGTGAACCCGGTGCCGCGGCGGCTGGCGTCGACGGTGAACGCGCGCGCGAGGTTGGGGTTTGAAACACGGATCAGCCTGGAGGATGGTTTGCGGGGGCTGGTGGCGTGGTGGTCAGCGCAACGGAGTGCCGAAGGGAAGGCATGATTCCGATCACCCGTCCGTGGATGGATGAGCGCGAGGAGGAGGCGGCGCGGCGCGTGATCCGCTCCGGCTGGATTACACAAGGGCCGGAGGTCACGCGTTTTGAAGCGGCGTTTTCGGCGACCGTCCAAAGCGAGCACGCCTGTGCTGTCTCCAGTTGCACGGCGGCGCTTCACCTGGCATTGCTCGCTGTGGGAGTGCGTGAGGGCGATCACGTGCTCACCGTGAGCCATAGTTTCATCGCGACGGCGAATGCCATCCGGTATTGCGGCGCGATTCCGGTGTTCGTCGATATTGAGCGCTCCACCTACAACATCGACCCTACGAAGTTGGAGGACAGTATCACGCCGCGGACTCGCGCCATCCTGTGTGTCCATCAGATGGGAATGCCGTGCGACATGGGTGCGATCGGGGAGGTGGCGGCGAGGCGGGGGCTGGCGGTGATCGAGGATGCAGCCTGCGCCGTGGGTAGCGCGATCTTACGAGGCGATGAGTGGCAGCCCGTGGGCCGGCCACACGGCGACATCGCATGCTTTTCGTTCCATCCGAGGAAGGTGATCACTACGGGCGAGGGCGGCATGCTCACGACCGCACGGGACGAATACTATAAGGCCTTCCGGCGGTGGCGGCAGCACTCGATGAGCGTTCCGGATACCGTCAGACACGGTTCGCCCGAGGTAGTCTTCGAAGCGTACACCGAAAGGGGTTTCAACTACCGGATGACGGATCTGTCGGCCGCGGTTGGCTGTGTGCAATTGGAACGGCTGGCGGAGATCGTCAGCAAACGGCGAGTGCTGGCCGAGCGGTACCGGCAACTGCTGAGCGATGCAGAGGAATTGGAACTGCCCCAGGAACCGGCCTGGGCACGGACGAACTGGCAGAGCTACTGTGCGCGGCTGCCTGCCAGAGCCGATCAGAAGTGGGTGATGCAACATTTGCTAGACCACGGGATCGCGACCCGGCGGGGAATCATGTGCTCGCATCTGGAGCCGGCGTGGTCAGGACGCGAGTGGATCGCCGGGGCTGGGGGGCTGAGCGAAAGCGAACAAGCGCAGCGCCAGTGCGTACTTTTGCCGCTGTATCCGGGTTTGACAGAGAGCGAACAGGAACAGGTTGCGCTCCATCTGAAAGAGGCAGTTGCGGCAGGATGAGTTCACAGGTGGCCATCACGATCGATGTTGAATGGGCGCACCCGGAGGTGCTCGACTTTGTTGTGACGGAACTCGATTGCCGAAACCTCCAAGCGACGTTTTTCTGTACGCATGCCGGGATTGAACTGAACGGCCACGAACGGGCACTGCACCCCAATTACAGGCGGCATGGGAACTCGCTGTTGGAGGGACGGGCGGCCGGTACGGACGTCGAGTTCTACCGCTACATCGCAGAGTCGACAAAGGCGTTCTGTCCGGAGGCCGTTGGGTCGCGCTCGCACAATCTGTTCTGGGACAACGCGCTTGCGTCCATCTACCGGGACCAGGGTTTGAAGTACACGAGCAACACGCTTCTGCCGCTTGTACCCGGATTGGAGCCACTGGAGGGCGTCAAGGGGCTCGTGGAGTTTCCCATTTACTACATGGATCATTGGGATCTTGACGAGGGTGTGACGGATTTTCGTTTAGACTCCCTGCGGCTGGAGCGGGATGGACTGAAGGTGCTTGATTTCCATCCGAACCTGCTCTTTATCAATGCCCAGACCGACGCTCAGTACGCGGCGAGCAAGCGGTATTACCGCGATCCCGGCCGGTTGGAGGCGCTGCGGGCTCCCGGCTGCGGTGTGTTGACACTGTTCCGTGAGGTGTTGGACTTTCTTGTCGATACGAAGACACACCCGGTTCTACTGCGGGATGTTGAGGCATTGAGGCGGAAGGCGGCGGCATGAGCGGGCGGGCTGTTCTCGGCGCGAAGATACTGGTGGTGGTCGCGATTGGGGCGTGGCTGATCCAGTCGGGGAAGCTCGACATGAGCCGCTTGAAGTCGTTGCGGAATGGTCCGGCACTGGCTGTGCTGGTTGGGTTGCGCGTCCTGGCGGGCCTTCTTCCAGTAGTGCGGTGGCAGTTGGTGGTGCGTGGACAAGGCCACGAGTTTCCTCTCCAGCAGGCCGTGCATGTCGGGCTGATCGGCAACTTCTTCAACTCGATCACGCCGTCGACGCTCGGCCAGGACGGCGCACGGCTGTACTATGGCCGGCAGTTGCATGTGGCCAACAATGCGGCACTGGTGTGCTCGATCGCGGCCGACCGATTGATCGGACTGGCCGCCCTCGCGATGCTGGGGGTCGTCTTCGGTGGTTTGTATCACTGGCATTTGGCGGCCGGGATGTCGTCGTGGCTGGCAGTGACACCACTGGTGTTTCTCAGCGGCCTGGTCGTCTGCGCCGCGGCGGCGATTGGCGGACTGTCCGCTATTCGCAGCCGGCTTCCCGAAACAGCCAAGCGGGCGCTATCGGCGATCAGCGAATTGAGGTCCAGGCCCGGATTGCTGATGGCGATAGTCCTACTTTCTTTCGCAGGGCACCTGGCCATCATGGGGAGTTACTATTGTGCATTCGTGACACTGGACGGTTCGCCGCCGCTGCTTGCGGTGCTGGCCATCTCTCCTGCGTTAACTCTGCTGCGTGGGTTGCCCCTGACGCCGATGAGTCTTGGTGTGATGGAGTGGGCCTCGGAGTT
>JAEUQD010000217.1 GCA_016789925.1 Bryobacterales bacterium
CTTAACGCTCTTAACATCTCAAGTGCCCTATAATGAGACAGTTATGCGCTGGCCAGAGGCCGTCTTTGTAGCTACCATGCTGCTGCTCGTGCCCGCCGGCTACGTGCAATGGCACTGGCTGGACCGCCTCGCCGAGGCCGAGCGTGACTCCCTCCGCAGACAACTGCAAACAGCCGCTGACAATTTCGCCCGCGAATTTGACCAGGAGATTGGCCGCGCGCAGACCCTGTTCGCCGGCGGGCGTCTTGCCCCGTCCGGTCCCGACCCGCTTGCCGTCGCCGCGTCCCGCTACGAGGAGTGGGCCCAGCAGTCGCACGACTCGCGCCTCCTGGCTGGCTTCTACGTCGTGCCGGCGATGGATGCGCCACTCTGGCGCTATCTCCCTGACACACATCGCTTTGAGCAGATGCCCTGGCCCCAGGAGTGGGCGGCGATCCGGCAGCATGTCTCCATTAACACGCTCCCGGTTCCTCCGTTTCCGCCCATCCTCTGGCAAGGACAGCTCCTCTTTGTCCTTCCCCGTGTCCGCCCCGACGGCCCCCCGGAAGTCATCGGCTGGGGGATCGCCGGCTTTGACTTCGCCTATCTCCAATCCGAATACGTACCCCTTCTGGTCCGGAAGCATCTCGGAGACGATTATGCCCAGCGGTACCGCGTTGAAATTCGCGGCCGCCGCCGTCCCCAGCCACCCATCTTCGGCGAGCCCGTCGACGAACCCGACGCACAGGCCGGCCTGTTACCACTTCGGCCTGGACCGATGATGGGGGGCGTTGGCCGCGGCCTTCGCCCGGGTCTGGGCCCGGGTCCCGGGGCGATGATGCCGGGCGGCCCTCCTCCCGGTCCCGGTGAACCCGGCCGCCCCCCGCACCTTTGGGAGCTTCGCATCCAACACAAGGCCGGCTCGCTGGCCCAAGTCGTTGACCAGACACGCCGCTGGAACATCGCGATCAGTGCGGGCGCCATGGCCGTCCTCGTCCTCAGCCTCGGCTTTCTGGTCATCTCCGCACGCCGGGCCGAACGTCTCGCCCAGCTTCAGCTCGACTTCGTAGCTGGAGTCTCACACGAACTGCGCACGCCCTTGGCCGTCATCCGTTCCGCCGGAGAGAACCTGGCCGACGGCGTCACCGCCGAACCTTCCCAGGTGAAACGCTACGGAGCGCTCGTCCGTGACGAAGGCCGCCGTTTGTCTCATTTGGTCGAACAGGTGCTCAGCTTCGCACGCATGCAGCCCGGCCGGGCCGTCGAGCGCCAACCTGTCGACCTGCGCGAGGCAGCGGCCCAGGCCGCCGAGGCCTGCCGCGCCGAGCTCGAGGCTGCCGGCGCCACGCTCGAGTGCAGCTATTCCACGACCCGCCGCGTCTCCGGCGACAGGATTGCCCTGACCCACTGCGTCCGCAATCTCCTAGTCAACGCCGTGCGTCACGGACTACCGGGCGGCCGCATCCTGCTCGAGGTGGCCGATAAAGACGGTAGCGTCGAAGTCGCGGTACAGGACGACGGGCCGGGCATCGATCCCCGCGATCTTCCCCGTCTATTTCATCCCTTCTACCGCGGCCAGCGCGCAAAGGATAGCCAGACGCGGGGTCTAGGCCTTGGTCTTACCCTCGTGCGCCGCATCGCGGAAGCCCACGGGGGCAGGGCCGGCGCCGCCAATCGCCCCGCGGGGGGCGCGCGGTTTTGGGTCCGCCTGCCGGGAGAGAAATCATGAGCCGCATCCTCTTTATTGAAGACGAGCCGGGGTTGGTGTTGACCCTAACGGACCGTCTCGTCATGCAGGGCTACCAGGTGGATACTGCCTCAGACGGCGAAGCCGGCCTCGAGATGGCCCGCACGGGCGGCTACGACCTCATTCTCCTCGATGTGATGCTGCCGCGCTTGAGCGGCTTTGAAGTCTGCAAGAAACTGCGCTCCCTGCACGTCGACACGCCCGTCTTGCTGCTCACTGCGCGCGGCCAGTTGGAGGACAAGGTCCACGGGCTTCAGTTGGGCGCGGACGACTACCTCACCAAGCCCTTCGAAGTGATGGAACTCCTGGCCCGCATCGAAGCCCTCTTGCGACGCTCCCGCATCGCCGCCCCCCCGTCCAAACCGCAAACGGTCTCATTCGGCTTTGTCGAGGTCAACCTGAAGGCCGGCCTGGTGCTGGTGCGCGGCGAACCCGTGACACTGTCCGCCCGCGAATTCCAACTCCTCCGCTTTCTCATCGAACACGAGGGCGAGATCGTCTCGCGCGAAGAGTTGTTGAGACAGGTTTGGGGACTACAGCACATGCCCATTACGCGCACCGTCGACGTGCACATCACCTGGCTCCGCCAGAAACTCGAAGAGAATCCCAAGTATCCTCGCCACTTGCTCACCATGCGTGGACTGGGATATCGCTTTCAGCGGGAGCCTGCATGAAAACCTGGAAACTCGTACTTGAATACGACGGCTCGCGCTACTCGGGCTGGCAGGAGCAGATTAACGCCCGCACCGTCATGGGCGAAGTGCGCAAGGCGGCCGAAACCGTGCTCGGCTTGCGGGTCGAGCTCCAGGGCGCCGGTCGAACCGACGCCGGTGTGCATGCCGAACAACAGGTGGCTCATCTGCGCGCCGCCGTGCGCAGCCAGGTCCATCCCCTCCAACTGCTTCGCCAGATGAACGACGAACTGCCCTACGACATCGCCATCCTCGCCATCACCGAAGCCGCCCCGCGGTTCCACGCCCGCCACGACGCCGTCTCCCGTACCTACCGCTACCAGATCGCCACACGGAAGAGCGCCTTCGACAAGAAGTTCATCTGGTGGGTGAAGGAACCGCTGGATGTCGCCAAAATGGCCCAGGCTGCCCGCCTTTTGATCGGCCGCCACGATTTCGTCGCCTTTCGCCAGCGCGATCCTGCCGGAGTGGAAGGCTCGACCATCGTCGTGGTCGAGAACGCGACCCTCGACGTCGAGGAGGGGCTCATCGAGTTCCGCATCGAAGCGTCGCACTTCCTCTACAAGATGGTCCGGCGCCTGGTGGGCGCCTTGGTGAAGATCGGCCTGGGCGAATTCGACATTGCGGACTTCGCCCGTCTCATAGAGGGCCGTCCGGACCGGCGCTTCGACGTCGCCGCGTGGACCGCACCGTCCTCGGGTCTGTTTCTGGAAAAAGTGACCTATGCCGCTTCAGCCAGCAACGAACCCCAGTGGAAACCCGCACCGAAAACGGCGAAGCACACGCGCTGACCGGGTTGGAGCCGCGCCTGCGCAAACCACTCCCGCGCCGCGATCAACACCGACGCGGAAGACGTATTGCCGTAGCGCGCGATGTTAGAGTAAAAACGCTCGATCGGCACTCCCACCCCCGTCGCCACCCGCTGCAACAGGTTCAGATTCGCCTGGTGCACAATAAACTCGGCCACATCTTGGGCCGCGACGCCATTCCGCGCCAGCACGTCCAGGATGACCCGAGGAAGCTTACGCGTCGCCTGAAGGATCACCGACCGCCCGTTCATCAGCAGCGAGCCATCCAGCGGAAGTTGGAGATCGTCGGCGAAACTACCGTCGGTACAGAGCAAGGAGTCGATAATGCGCAGCGGTCCCGCATGCTGCGACACAAGACAGGCGCCGGCGCCGTCGCCAAACAGGATCGAGGTGTTCTTGTCGGGTGCAGGTTTGAGCACGGCCTCCGACATCTTCTCAGCCGCGACTACCAGGGTGTAGCCTGGCAACCGCGACGCCAACGCCATCCCAAACAACCCGCCCGCGCTGGCAACCGGCAGATCGATGGCTGGTGTCGAATCCAAGCCCAGTTCCTTGGCAATCGTCGCCGCGGGTCCTGGAAATCGTCGCGGCGAAGTGCCGCTGGAAACGAAAATGCACCCCAGCGCCGACGCCTCCACACCCGCATTTTTCAGACAGTCGCGCGCCGCCGCCACGCCCAGCGACACCACGGTTTCCTCGTCTGACGCCCAGCGCCGTTCTTCAATCCCGGATACGTCGCGAATCCAGTCCGCCTCGCACCCCACCAGGTCCGCCACTTCCCGGTTCGGCACCACGCGGCCGGGCAACGCCGCCCCAAACCCCGCCAAATAGGCCACTGCGCTAGGCGCCTTTCCCGGCCAGATAGTTCTCGATCCGCTCCAGCGTGTCGAACTTGCGCGGATTCAGATCAGAATCCGGCACCTTTACACCAAAAGCGCTTTCCAGCGCCGTCACCAGGTCAGGCAGCGCGAACGAGTCCAACATGCCCGACTCGAACAACGACTCATCCGGTTCGGCGTTGACTTCTTTCCCGGTTACTTCACGGATTAAGCTGAGAATTTGTGCGCGCTTGCTCATCGTCGCCGGCTGCCACTCCTTTGGGTTTCGTGTCGAGGTCGTTCCGGATCTTGGAGTAGACCGCGAACTGTCCCGTCAATTCTTTATACAGCGCCGCACCCAGCAACCGATAGCCTTGTCCCGTAAAATGCACGTAATCGTGTTGCGCCATCCCCGCCCACACCCATTGCTTCATGGCGCCTTTCCCTCCCATTCGCTCGCGCAGATCGAAAAACGCGCACCGCGCCTGGGCAGCCGCTTCCCGCTGCGCCTGGATGATCATATCCACCCGGTCCATCGGAACCCAGCCTGCGCGCGTCCGGACGTAGCGGTCGGGCGGACCGACCACCAGAATCGACGCCGCCGGCGCACCGCGCCGTAACCGGTCCAGAAGCTGCACGAACATCTCGCGGTAGCTGTCCAGCGTCCAGTCTTTCGCCCCCGCTTCGTTCGTCCCGTAAGCCAGTATGATTAACGCCGGGTTGCGACGCCCCAATTGCTCCAGGAAGAGGGGTTCCTCGACATTGAGCAGCATGTTCGCTTGCGCCCCGTTGATACCAAGCGTTTCGTAAGTGACTCCACGCGGATTCTCGGTCACCCAGCCGAACAACCTCACCGGACGCTTATCGAGCGTGCGGACCTCGAATCGGTGTGGTCCCGGCTCCACAGCCACCTTCAAATAGGCGGGCTGCTGCTCACCGTCGGTCTCGATGCGTTGAGGCTCGCCGTGGTCGACGCTCAGTTCAAACGCTCCGCCGCCCGGCCGTTCCAGGTAAAGCAGTTGCGCCGCCGAGCAATTCGCATCCAGCGTCACCCATTCGCCCGGCCGCGTTGCCGTCACGCTCACGGCACTCATCCCATAAAGACCGTCGCCTTCCCTCCGGAACAACCCGTCGGTGTACCAGTTGCGCGACCCCCACGACGACACGTCATAGCGCCGGTAGGAGTTCCACGGCCGGCCGGCATGCGAGAATCCAGCTCCACCGTCACCGAATTTCGTTTGGAACAGGTAGCGGATAGTTCCCGGCCAATCGTCCGACGCCGTGTGCGAATCCCCGTAGTGCAGAATGCGCAGGGGCTCCCCGTCCATGCCTTTCTCCAGCCGGTAGAGCTGTTCCAGAAATGGCACGAGGGCCGCGGCGTTCTCAATACTGTTCGGAACGTCCAGCCACTGCGCCACCGCTTCCGCGGCCGATGTGCGCTGTTTGGCAGTCACCGCCGGCGCACGCGTCACCGCGCGCCTCGACCCCGCCTTCCGTGTCGAGGCTTTCTTCGCCGATTTTTTCACCGACGGCTGGCGGCCCGTCTTTTTGGGTGTCTGGGCAAACACTGCTCCCAGGAGCAGACATACCCCTAACGCGACTACGGACGCACGCCTGATCATTCTATTTTTTCCATCAAGATCAGGTCCCTCGCATCCTATTCTGGCAGAAGTTGGCCCCTGAGGTTAAACCTCCCCATTGGACGCTCCTTGCGAACGGAACGTTTCCTTGGGTACTCTCGTCTCATACCTATCCGGACTGGACCCACCATGCGACTCCCCTTTACTCTGTCCCTGTGCTTGTGTGCCGCCGCTCTGCTGGCCCCGGCGCAAGACACCCTCGGCGACGTCCAGAAACGTCTCTCCGAGTTTACCCTCAACAACGGCTGGAAATTCATTGTCCTTGAACGGCGTCAGGCGCCCGTTGCGGCTTTTTACACCTACGCCGACGTCGGTTCCGACCGCGATGTTCGCGGCATCACCGGCATGGCCCACATGTTCGAGCACATGGCCTTCAAAGGCAGCAAGCGCATCGGCACCACGAATGCCGCCGAGGAAGCCAAAGCCATTGCGCGCGTCGACCAGGCCTTCAAGTCCCTGCAAGCCGAGAAGAACAAGCTCGGTGGCCCCGACAAACAACAACTGGCCAAGCTCGAAGACGAATTCCAGTCCGCCCAGGAAGCGGCCGGCAAGCTCGTCGTACCGAACGAATTCGGAACGGCGATCGAGCGCGCCGGCGGCCGCGGCCTGAACGCGTCCACCTCCTACGACAAAACCGACTACTACTTCTCGCTGCCGTCTAATTCCGCCGAACTCTGGTTCTGGCTCGAGTCCGAGCGCTTCAATGAGCCGGTGCTGCGCGAATTTTATAAGGAAGCGGGCGTCGTGCGCGAGGAGCGCCGCCTGCGCACCGAATCTAACCCCATCGGCCGCCTGGTCGAAGAGACGTTACACGCCGCCTACATCGCGCATCCCTACGGCCAACCCACCGTCGGCTACATGAGCGATCTGTCGAAGTTCACCCGGGACGACGCCGAGCAGTTCTTCAAGCAATACTACGGCCCGTCGAACCTGACCAGTGTGATTGTCGGC
>JAEUQD010000250.1 GCA_016789925.1 Bryobacterales bacterium
GCCCAGATCGAGGCGGGTCCGGTTCATCTCTCTGTTCTTGCCAACGGCATCGTTCTTCCCGCCCTTCGCCTTGACCAGCCGAACGAGCGCTTTTCACACGATCTTCCTCTCCCCGCCTCTCTTCTGAATCAACCTCGTCTTACGGTCGAACTCGAATTGGACCGCGTCACGACGCCTGATGGCCGTCCCCTGGGGATGCCGATCAGTTCGCTGAGCGTGCGGTAGGAGATTCTTTTCGTCGATGTGACCCGAATGGGCGTCACATTCCGCTTTAGTGATTTAGCCCGGTACGGGCGGCAGAACAAAAAAGTACAGAAGCTGAAACTTTCGCGAGGTCTTTGCGTCTTTTAATCATTCGGCAGTCAAGTTTGATTGAGATTCTGCCGATAGAGAATGCACCAGTGTTAGGGGAGAAGGAGGCGCTGCCGATGGCCCCGAAAATGGCCGTTGAATTGCTGGCAGATGTGCTATCATTCTCCGAAGTGCCTGGCACCAGGAAATGCGAACGGGCCGGGGCCCGGAGTATTAGTGCAATGTTCGCAGCGAATTTTAGCATCGGGTACTAAAATTTAGGAACTTTTCCCCGATGTTCGGCGTCTCAGTTGTGGACGCAAACGATAGAAACGAAGAAGAAAGCCAGATTGGCAGACCCAACCGGATTCGAGCTCATCCTGGCCAAAAGATCTCAGGAGGACGTAAGACGATGACCAGAGTAGAAACCAACAAATTTAAACAGATCCTGGAGACCAAGCAGGCTGAACTGGCCCATGTGCTCCGGAACCGGGAGGCGATTGCCATCGAGAAAAGTGCCGACGCACTCGATGAAGTGCAGCATGCTGCTGAACGTGAACTCGCCATCCGTAACCTCGACCGCGAGTCGAATCTTCTGCGCCAGGTGCGCAACGCTTTGCACCGCATTGATGAAGGCAGCTACGGCATTTGTCTTCACTGCGAAGAGGAAATCAACCTGAAGCGGCTGAATGCCGTACCGTGGGCTTCCTACTGCATTTCGTGTCAGGAATTGGCGGATCGCCGCCGCCACTCGGAAGAATACCAGGAAGGGTTCGAAGAAGTACCCATCGGGAACGCAGCCTAATCCTCACTCCGAAGGTTAACCAAGGGGCGCGGCTCGGCAAGGGTCGCGCCCTTTGTGCGTCTTCAGCGAAGGCGCAGAGCGCTTACCATTCGGCCGGCAGCCTCTTTGTCGCGCCGGTAGGAGTAAAAATCGTCGCCGGAACAGCGTGTACACTGTTCGGATACGGAGATGCTCTCCTTGGGTATGCCGGCCTCCTCGAGTTGCCGGCGGAGCGCCTCACGCAGGTCGATCAAAGCCTTTCCATTGCCTGACACGGGGAACCATCGCCGGAACTGCCCGGCAACCTC
The DNA here is from genome assembly GCA_016789925.1 of Bryobacterales bacterium. GTDB lineage: Bacteria > Acidobacteriota > Terriglobia > Bryobacterales > Bryobacteraceae > JADLDI01. The sequence continues at coordinate 1,384 of JAEUQD010000250.1, forward strand.
CGGCCCGACCTCGAAACAGCACCTGCCGATCGACGGGCCGATCGCCGCCACAATCTCGTTGGGACGGCTGTCGAAGTCATCTTCCATTGCGGTGAGCGTCGCTCGAACAATCTCCTGCACGGTTCCGCGCCATCCCGCGTGGAGCATTGCAGCCACCCGGTGCCCGGAATGAGCCAACATGACCGGCACGCAGTCGGCGGTTCTAACAGCCAGCCAGGTTCGCGGCGTTGAGGAATACAGCGCATCACCGTCCCCCAAAAAACCCAGCTGTGAGTCCACACGCCACACCACGGCGGAATGGGTCTGCCGGACTTTGGCCACCGGAGCGCCGATCAGCCAGTCGCCTTGCGCGCGGGTGCCGAAACCGTGCTCCAGCCATTCCAGGCGATCCAAGAGGGTGGAACGATAGAATCCGTCGGGTGCTTTGTAGATCACTTACGCCGCATAGGGTGACTGCGCGACCCGAATCCGCTGTTTGAACTCCTCCAACATGCTCTCGTCCAGCCTGACTTCGGTGGGTCGCTTCACCAACGTCGACATACCGTCAATTTTGTCCTGTAATTTTAGGAGCGAGTAGAACAAATTTTCCGGTCTGGGCGGGCACCCGGTGACATAGACGTCGACCGGCACGATGCGGTCGACCCCCTGCAACACGGCGTAGGTGTTAAACGGTCCGCCGACGCTCGAGCAGGCGCCCATCGAGATACACCATTTCGGATCCGGCATTTGGTCCCAGATTCGTTTGAGGACCGGCGCCATCTTGAGAGTCACGGTTCCTGCGACGATCATCAGGTCGCTTTGCCGCGGGCTCGGCCGGAAGACTTCGGCCCCAAACCGCGCGATATCGAATCGAGACGTCGACGCCGCGATCATCTCGATGGCGCAGCACGCCAGGCCGAACGTTAACGGCCACAGTGACGACTGGCGCGCCCAGTTGAACACGTAGTCGACGGTTGTCGTGACGAAGTTCTTTTCAAACTGGTTCTGGAGGAAAGCGGACATTTCCCTCTCAGTGTACCCCTGTTTCCGGCGCTAGAATGTGAGCAGGAGTTTGTTCGGTGACTTCGTTTGCCGGTGAACTCGCCGCCCACACGGTCGAATCGCCACTGTTCGAGCGTCTCACCAATCAGCGAGTCCGTTGTCTAGCCTGCGGACTGCGGTGTCCGATTTTTCCCGGGCTCCCGGGAGTCTGCAAAGTCCGCTTCAACCGTGACGGCCATCTGTTTGTGCCGCATGGCTATGTCTCCGGGCTCCAGGCCGACCCGATCGAGAAGAAGCCGTTCTTCCATGTCCGCCCCGGCTCGATCGCGTTTTCCTTCGGGATGTTGGGGTGCGATCTTCATTGCCCGTATTGTCAGAACTGGGTGACTTCGCAGTCGCTTCGGGACCCCGACGCCTCGACTCGTCTTCATCCGATCGCCGCCGAGGAACTCGTCGATCTTGCTGTGCGGTCCGGTGCGGAAACCGTCGTGAGTACATACAACGAACCGCTCATCACGGCGGAGTGGGCTGTGACGGTCTTTTCCATGGCCAGGCAGCGCGGCCTCCGCACCGCGTTCGTTTCCAACGGCAACGCGACTCCCGAGGTGCTCGAATTTCTCCGCCCGCACCTCAATATTTACAAGGTGGATCTCAAGTCGTTTGACGACTCCTCCTACCGCCGCCTTGGCGGCCGCCTCCAGCCCGTCCTCGACTCGCTCGAACGGATCCACCGAATGGGGTTCTGGCTTGAGGTCGTCACACTCGTCGTTCCTGGTTTCAACGATTCGCCAAAGGAACTGGCGGCGGCCGCCCATTTCCTCGCGGACATCTCGCCCGACATTCCCTGGCACGTCACGGCCTTTCATCAGAATTACAAAATGACGTCCGCCAACGACACTCCCGCGGCAACGCTGCTTTCCGCCGCCGCCATCGGAAGGCAAGCCGGCTTGCACTATGTTTACGCAGGGAATCTTCCCGGCCAGACCGGCCGCCATGAAGACACTCATTGCCCCGCTTGTTCTGCGACTCTCATCCGCCGCCGCGGCTTCCGGATTCTCGAAAACCGCCTCCGGGATGGATGCTGCCCCGACTGTTCTCACTCGATTCCTGGAGTCTGGTCTTTATGATTGCCCGCCACACTTCTCCGTTCTGCGGATCCTGGTACCCGGGCCAAGCCCCGGAACTGCGCCGCCTGCTCACATCGCTGGAAGAAGCCTCGGAGGAGCGGACGGGCTCCGGGTTTCTGCCGAGTCCGCTGGCTTTTGTCGTGCCTCACGCCGGGCTCACCTATTCCGGCGCGGTCGCGCAAGCAGCCTTTCGCTACTTGCGGCACTCCCCTCCGGAGCGGGTCTGGCTGCTGGGCTTTTCTCATTCGGGCGCCTGCGCGGCGGTCGCCACCCCCGATGTGGTGGCCTACTCCACTCCCCTGGGCGACGTGCAGGTGGATTCACAGAAACTCCCCTTTCCGCGGTTGCATGAAGCCCGTCTGTGCGACCATTCGGTGGAGATTCAACTGCCGTTGCTCCGGTCGCAGGCCCCCGGCGCTCACATCATCCCGCTTTACGTCGGATGGCTGTCCCCCGCGGAGCGGCGCCGGACCGCGCAGCAACTGGCCAGTCTCTACCGGCCCGGCGATGTCTTCGTCGCGTCTTCCGACTTCACTCATTTCGGGCGGAACTTCGGGTACGTTCCCTTCCCCGTGGACGCTTCGACGGCCCAGCGAATCGCCGATTTGGACCAACGCCTGATCGATGCAGCAGCCTCAGTCGATGCCGGCTACTTTCTCGGTGAAATCGATCGTACCGAGTCGACCACCTGCGGGCGCGAACCCATCGCACTGCTGCTGGAGACTCTGTCGCTGCTGGAGGGTATGGAGGTATTTCAGGTTTCGCTCGACTATCAGACCTCGGGCCAGCTAACCGGTGACTTCTCGCATTCGGTCAGCTACGCCGCTCTCGGGTACTTTCCGGCTGAATCGTTCTCCCTCCCGCAAGAGGAGCAGCGCATGCTTCTCCAGTCCGCGTTCGATACACTCAGCAGTCTTTATTCCACCGGCGAGCGCCGGCCGGTCCCTCCGGCGTCACGCCCGGCAGCCTTTCAGCGGCGGGTCGGGGCATTTGTCACACTCTACCAGAACGACGAACTGCGCGGCTGTATCGGCCATGTGCAGCCGGCCAAGCCGCTGGGCGAGTTGATTCCCGAACTTACTTTGTCCGCGGCACTGGACGACCTTCGCTTTTCCCATGCGCCGCTGCCTCCGCAGGAAACAAGAGTCGAGATCTCGCTCCTTACCCCGCCGAAACCGATCGCGAATGTCAGTAATTTTGTGCTGCACAGGCATGGCGCGATGCTGGAGCAGGATGATCACCGGAGCCTGCTGTTGCCGCAGGTGGCTCACGAGTACCACCTTACGCGCGAGCAGTTCCTGCAGGCGCTGGCGCGCAAGGCCGGCCTCAACTGGGAGCGTCTCAAACGCGACTACCGCCTTTCCGTCTTCCGCTCGACGCGATTCTCCGCGCCCGTGTGATAACTTGGTAGTTTCAGGTGGGTCGCGAGATGTTTGCACCAAAAGAATCGGTGATGGTGGATGAGGAGTTACCCGAAGATGTTACGGGAATGGGCGGAGTTGGTTGGTATGCGATTCAAGTGAAAGCACGCTGTGAAAAGCAGGTAGCTCAAGCACTTCAAAACAAGGGTTACGAAATTTTTCTGCCGTTGCAGAAGTCGCGCCGCCGCTGGTCGGACCGATACCAGGAGATTTCAGTCCCGCTTTTTCCCTCCTACGTGTTCGGCCGCTTTGAAGCGGACAATCGCCTGCCGATCCTCACGACACCCTTTGTTTTCTCGATCGTCGGCGCCGGCAGGCAGATCGTCCCAGTGGACCCGGAGCAGATTGAAGCTGTCCGCCGCCTGATGGCATCGGGTCTTCCGATCTATCACTCGCCGTTTCTCAAGGTCGGGCAGAGAGTGCTCATCGAACACGGATTATTGAGGGGCCAGGAGGGGATTCTCACACGTGTCAAGAACACATGGCGGGTTGTTGTCTCGGTGGACCTGATCCGGCAATCGGCTGCCGTGGAGGTGGACCGGGAACACATCCGCGTGATTAACGGCTGAGGCGCGGACACTATTCGCTGGGCTTTTGCTCCACCTTCGACAGTTTGTCTTCGACCTTCGGCGCAACCACGCGAACCTTCGATCCGGTGTCGAGCCGCGCGAGTTGGGTGATCGCCACGGTTTCACCCTCTTGCAATCCTTCGAGAATTTCGAGTTGCTGCCCAACCCGGTCGCCGACCTTCACTTCGCGGGCTTCGATCACATCCTGGTTGACGACAAACGCCTTGTTGGACCCGAGCACATACAGGACAGCGCGGACCGGCACGATCTTCACTTCGTCCACCTTCTCCGTCGCCAATTTGGCCCGGGCATAGGATCCCGGTTTCAGCAGGGAATCCGGATTGGCAATTTGTACCTCGGTGACGAAGGTCCGCTTGGTCTGGTCAACGGTGGGGGAGATGCGCGAAACACGGCCGCGGAAGGTCCGATTTTCGAAAGCCTCCACCGAGACGTCAGCCATCTGTCCGACCTTGGTCCAAGGCGCCAGACGCTCCGGCACTTCCAGACGCAGCCGCAGGGGATTGATGCTGACCAGCGTAAACAGGGGCGTGTTGGGCCGGACGTACTGTCCGGTGGTTACCTGCCGCTCTTTCACCGATCCGGCAAACGGGGCCCTTACGGTCGTGTCGCGCAGCTTCTTGCGTTGCAATTCGACCACGGCTTTGAAGCGCTCGACTTCTTGAATCAGATTCCTGGTCTGGTTTAGGGTGGCGTCAAAGCTGGCCTGCATGGCCTGGTATTGAGCGGAAGCCTGGTCCAAATCGGCCTGGGCGCCGATCTTCTGGTCAACCAGGTTGCGAATGCGCTTGTAGCGTTGCTCGGCGGCCCGAAGGTCGGCCGCCGCCCGGCGAGTCTCCGGCGTGTCGTTGATGTCGGTGACGCGGTCTTTTTCGTTCTTCAGGCCCAGGCGCTCCATGGATTGCCGCATCTGGGCTTCGTTCTGCTGTAACAGGTAGCGCTGCTCCTCGTCGGAGATATGGGCAAGCACATCGCCCAGGCGAACGATATCCCCAAGGTCGAAGTTCACCTTGTCGACGCGCCCCTCGATTTCCGCCGAGACAATCACTTCGTCATCGGGGAACAGCGTTCCGACCGAATCGACAACCCGTTGCAATTGGCGCGTGGTCACCCGCGCCACTTCGACGGAAATCGGCCCGGTATCCTGCTTCTTGGTGGTCTGCTGTTGTTTCTGACATCCCGTGAGAGCCAGCACCAACACCGCCAACCCAGCGACTATGCCTTTAACCATGAATTTTAGAAAACTCCTATTGTCGACCAAACGGGCCTATGATTTCCAGTGGACGCAAAACGCCTAGTGTAGTGGCGTCGTGCGATACACTGACGTTTCCCATCGCCGTGCGATTTTTATTCATCTTCGCTTTGCCCATCGTCCTGGCTGCCCAGGTGACATTTTCAGACGTGACCGCGCAGGCAGGTATCCGCTTTTCTCATAACGCTGGAAAAGCGGGCAAGAAATGGCTCCCCGAAACCATGGGTTCGGGCTGTGCTTTCTTCGACTTCGACAATGACGGGTGGCTCGATATCTTCCTGGTGAATTCGCGTTCCTGGACTCCGGCGCGCCCTTCGCTGCCTGCTTTGTACAGAAACAACCGGAACGGAACGTTTTCCGACGTGACCGCCGGGTCCGGCCTCGACGTCTCCGCCTATGGAATGGGCGTGGCCGTCGGTGACTTCGATAACGACGGCCGCGACGATCTGTACGTCACTTACCTGGAGGGCGACCGCCTGTTCCACAATCAGACCGCCGCAGGCACGGCTAAACCGGTGTTTCGGGACATCACGAAGGCCGCGGGCATTGCGAATGCCGCCTTTGGAACGTCGGCGGCGTGGCTCGATTACGACCGCGACGGGCGGCTCGACCTGTTTGTCGCCAACTACGTCCAGTGGTCGGCCAAAGCCGATCTCTGGTGTTCGCTGGATGGCAGTACGAAATCGTATTGCACACCCGAATCCTACAAAGGCTCGCCGTCCAAACTTTACCGGAACCTGGGTGGATTGAAGTTTCAGGATGTCTCCCAAGCCGCGGGGATCGCCGACCCTTCGTCGAAGTCGCTGGGGGTGGCTGTTGTGGATTACAACAACGATTCTTACCCCGATCTTTTTGTCGCCAACGACACGCAGCCCAATAAGCTCTATCGCAATCTGCGGAACGGTACTTTCAAGGAAGAGGGACTGGCGGCGGGAGTCGCCTTTGGGGAGGATGGCGTGGCTCGGGGTGCGATGGGCGTGGATGCGGCCGACTACGACCGGTCCGGGAGGCAGCACCTGGCCGTCGGAAATTTCTCGAATCAGATGCTCGGCCTGTATCACAACGAAGGGAATGGCCTGTTTGTCGACGAGGCGCCACGATCGGCCATCGGCCGGGCCTCGCTGCTGAGTCTCGCCTTCGGGGTTTTCTTTTTCGATTACGATCTCGATGGCTGGCTGGACTTGTTCGCGGCCAACGGTCACATCGAGGAAGAGATCGGACGAGTTCAACCCAAAGTCGCGTTCCGGCAACCGCCGCACCTGTTCCGAAACCTGTCGAAAGGCCGGTTTGAGGAAGTCACCTCGAAAGTAGGCGCGCTCCAGCGTCCCGTGGTCGCGCGCGGAGCAGCGTATGGCGACTTCGACAACGATGGCGACCTCGACCTGCTCGTCGCCACCAACCACGGTCCCGCGTACCTCTACCGCAACGATAATCTGACGAAGAACCGCTGGTTGAGGGTCAAGCTGCAGGGGACCAGGTCGAACCGGAACGGGTTGGGAGCCGTGGTGAAAGTGCGGTCGGCGTCGGGCGTGCAGACGCAGGTGTTGCGGTCGGGTTCGAGCTACTGCTCGTCATCGGAACTGGTGCTCACGTTCGGGTTGGGCCAGGACGCACGGATTGACCAGATTGACGTGGAATGGCCGTCGGGCCAGCGCACCACGCGGAGCAACGAAGCCCCCAACCGGCTGATCACGCTTAGCGAATAGTTGACCCAAAACCGCTTCCGCCCAACGAAATCCCTCCTGTTCTCCGCGTATAGATCAGGACAAGATGACGATGAAATGGATGGCGGCCTTGGCCTTGGTCTC